>JAHZKM010000051.1 GCA_022600395.1 Pseudomonadota bacterium
ATAAAAGTAATGACCGGCATGTTAAATTTCTCAGCCATCTTCATTAAGCGAAGCGCTTTGCGATAACCTTCTGGGCGAGGCATGCCAAAGTTGTATTTGAGTTTTTCTTGGGTTGAACGGCCTTTTTGTTGGCCGATGAACATGACCGGTTGAGCGTCTAATTTGGCAATGCCGCCTACAATTGCATGATCATCACCATAAGCACGATCGCCGTGAAGTTCGGTAAACTCCTCAAAGACTGAATCAATATAATCTAGTGTATAAAGTCGTCTTGGATGACGCGCTAGTTGAGAGATTTGCCAATCAGTCAATGAAGAAAATATTTTTTTTGTAAGAGTGCTACTTTTATCTTTTAGAGCCTGAGTTTCCTGCACAATATCAGCCTTGTCTTTAATATTGCAAAGCGCTTCTATTTTGTCTTCAAGTTCAGCAATAGGCTGTTCAAAATCAAGATAGTCTAAATTCATAAGGCGTTAAAATAAATTTTTAAATAATGATCGAATTATAGCAGATGGAACTATTAACACTTATATCTTTGATGTTCGCTACATTTGTGTATGCCATCTCTCCTGGGCCTGGAATATTTGCCGTATTAGCTACTTCAACACGCTACGGCCCTATTGCGGCTTTATGGCTTTCTATCGGCCACGTAATTGGCGACATTTTGTATGTTTCGATCGCTATGTTTGCACTTACATTTTTAGCGCAAACCATTGAACAAAGCATGGTGTATGTCAGAATTTTTGGTGCTGCTTATTTGCTTTATATCGGCTTTCAGCAATACCGCTCAATGGGCGTAAGTTTTAAAGAGGCAAAAATTAAAAAGTCGATTATACAACTACTTTTTTCTGGATTTATTGTAGGTGGAACCAATCCTAAAACTATTATTTATTATTTGTCTTTTCTGCCTATTTTTATCGATTTAAATAATCTAACACTGGCAACCGAAGTTCAGGTGATTGTGGTGGTGGGTATAACAGTTCTGTTTGTGCTAAGCCTAGCCAATATTCTCGGTCTGCGATTGAGAAAGTCCGTTAAAGATCCTGAAACTATTCAAAAAGTTAATAAAATAACTGGCATAACAATGATGTTAGTGGGTGTTTTTGTGGCATTATATTGATCCATGGATATTACCCAGTTTGTCGCACTATTTCTCATTGCCTTTGTATTTGTTATTACACCGGGACCAGGTACATTAGCAGTATTTGCCAAAAGTATGGCGCAAGGATTCATTCCTGCTTTTTATTTATCATTAGGTATGGTCTTGGGCGATTTGGCTTATTTGTCAGCCGTGATTTTTTCACTGGATTTATTCGCTGAAGCAATAATACCACTGATGGACTATGTTCGAATTTTTGGCGGACTTTATTTGATTTATTTAGGCTATGGTACGTGGAATGCACATAAAGTAAATCTCAGTTCAAAGGCTAGTCATAAGACTAATACCAAGGAGTTTTTAACGGGGCTAATCATTAGCTTAACCAACCCTAAAGTGATTATTTTTTACATCGCCATTCTGCCAGCCTTTATTGATTTATCGCAAGTTAGCATGCTTTATGCTCTAGAGATTTTAGTCACCTTTGGCGTGGGGCTTGTTGTAGGTATTAGCATGATTAATATTGCCGTAGTGCGAATCAAGGCTATATTTTCCAAGCCAGGAATGGATGTGCGTATTAATAAAATTAGTGGTGCAATCATGTTTTGCGTTGGTGTTTTGTTAGGATTTTCATGAGTAGTGATCGCCAATTGTCTCTTTGGATTGTACTTGCTATGCTATTTTGGGGCGCCTCTTGGCCGATTGCGAATGTATTGTCAAATTATATCAATGTGCATGAGTTTATCTCCTATCGCTACATCGTAACTACATTAACCATGGTGCCTGTGCTATGGATAATGAAACTAAGCTTTAGGATTGATTTTAAGAATTTTTTAGTGGCCAGTGTTGCTGCCATTTTGCTTGTCTACTACTCTAAATATTATTTTTTAAGTACCAAGCATGGTGCGCCAGGTTTGGCAGGCGCTGTAGTTACAACATTAATGCCTGTATTGGTGTATTTGCTAATGATCTTTAGCAAGCAGAAGAAAACACGACTTAAAGATTGGCTGGCTTTGCTGCTTGGGGTTTTTGGGGTTCTGACTACCATGAAGATTTGGCAGTTTCAGCTGAGTGATATAGTTAGTGGCACAAGTGTGTATTTATTAGCAGCAGCGACTTGTTGGGCTTTAATGTCTATGGTTACAACTTATGCTAAGACTATTCCAGCTGCAACACTGAGTTTTTATATTTACTTGATGACCGCACTATTTGATTTAATATTCTTTTTTGAGCCAACGAACGGTTCAATTTTTGCTATGGGTAGCGTATTTTGGCTCAATTTTTTAATTGTTACTATTGGCTCAACGACATTTGCAACGACAGTTTATTTTTTAGGTATTGCGCAATTGGGCTCCAAACGGGCTAGTGTGTTTACTTTTTTGGTGCCATTTTTTTCAATTGGGTTAAGTGTTATCTTTTTGGATGAGCGTTTTTATTGGAGCTCTATATTAGGTGCTTTTGTCACCATAATATCTTTAATGATGCTTAATAAAATAAAGTTGAGCAAATGTATTCGTTAACTAAACTTGTCAAGATTTAACAAAAACTCCTCAGCTGTTAAAAAATGTGAACCATCACATGAAAAATTTAGTGAGACGGTGCCATCGATAATATTAATACTGGCAGTCCTTAGGTATAGATTGTCATCGATAAATCTTAAATATTTAAACTGATCGAATATAAGACCAATCTGTTCTAGCGTTACAACCGCATCTATCGGGTAAGGCTCTCTAGAGTAAATAAGAAATAACTCTGGATTAAGCACTTCATCGACAGTATGAATATTGTCATAATGTGGGTTGTTATAAGTGCGAATAAATAGTCTCGAACTTGCATAATGAATTTGTAAATGAAAAACACCATACTTTTCAAATAACTTTGTTGCAATTTTATGAACATCGTCAATAGAACGATCTAAAAGAGATGGGTGTCGATTTTGGTTAAACAAGTTGCTTCTAATGGAAGGGTCACCCTTAATCTGCTGCCAAGTTTTTTCTGGTTTTTGTAGCCTAACAATTGGCAAATTGTCAATATTTAAATCAACAAAAAGTAATCCAATCAACTTATTTTCATGAAAAATTTTGTGAGCCGCACTAATACAAGGCTCTAAAGTCGCCCTTGATATATAAGTTTTAGACAAGTAACATAACTTTGTTGAATCAACAGCGTCAAAGTAGGGTCTATTTGATAAATCTTGACCGGTAACATCTTCTCGAAACTCATCTTTTGAAACATTCGCACTAATTTGTACCCCAAGGTGGTCTGTTATGTAAGCAAGTTTGGCGTAATCATATTTATCTATAATTTGTTTTAAAATTTCCTCAGTTTTTTCTGACTTTATGATTTTTTTTGCACACTGTTCTGAACTGATGCGTAAGTTTTCACCAATGATATTGGAAAGGTTTCCACGTTGAGATTCAATTAAGTTTAAGAAGTCCATTATCTAGCTTTAGCATTTAATTAGACCCTATATGTTAATGATTTAGTAGTTAGCTAATTGAATAATTAGAAAATGTAATAATTCTGTAACAAAGATGTTTTATATTAAGTTTTTAAACCAGAATCTTGTAATAAAGAACGTAGAAGTACAGATGAAAAAACAATTAGCTGCAGAATTATTGGGAACTTTTACAATTGTTTTTGCTGGCACTGGTGCTATAGCAATTAATGCAATAACATCAGAACCAGGGCATGCAGGTATTGCAATTACCTTTGGGTTTGTGATTGTTGCCATGATTTATAGTTTTGCACATATTTCAGGTGCACATTTTAATCCAGCAGTTACAATTGCTTTTTGGATTATGGGCGAGTTTCAAAGAGGGAAAATTCTACCCTATATTGCTGCACAAATTTGCGGTGCAATTTTGGCTAGTTATAGTCTTTTTTTTCTGTTGTTTGAAAATATTGTAACAATGGACAAGGTAGCTTATTTAGGGGCAACATTACCAAGTGGATCCGTTTTACAGTCTTTTGGATTTGAATTAATCCTAACATTTATTTTGATGATAGTCATTAGCGCATCAGCCGTTCACGGGAAAGCAATTAAGAGCTTTTCTGGTATTGCAATTGGATTTACAGTAGGTTTAGAAGCAATGTTTGCCGGCCCTATTACTGGTGCAAGTATGAATCCGGCGCGCTCCATTGCACCTGCATTGGTCAGTGGCCATTTTGAGCATTTATGGATTTATATTATTGCACCTATAATAGGAGCAGCATTGGCCACAATTGTATATATCAAATTAATCAAATCATGAAAAAAATACTGATCTTATGCACGGGTAATAGTTGTCGATCCATTATTGCCGAGGCTTTAATTAATTTTCATTTGTCAGATTGTGTGAAGGC
>JAHZKM010000052.1 GCA_022600395.1 Pseudomonadota bacterium
AACCAATGTAATTTTATCGCTAATATCTCTACACATTAACGCGTTGTAGCTAAGCTCAAAGACGTTCATACTGCCCTAATTTAATATTATTTAGTGTCCATTGACCAATTTGAGTGCGAATCAGTCTAAGTGTTGGATAGCCAACTTGCGCTGTCATACGCCTGACTTGCCGATTTTTTCCTTCAGTTATTGTTAGCTCAATCCAAGAAGTGGGGCAATTTTTTCTAAATCTAATAGGCGGGTTTCTATCCCAAAGCCAATCCGGCTGGTCAATACGCAGCGCTTTAGCAGGTTTTGTAGTTCCATCTTTTAATTGAACACCAGCACGCAGTTGCTCAAGTGCGCTAGTGTCAATCTCCCCATCCACTTGAACAATATAGGTTTTTTTCTTGTCATATTTCGGGTGTGAAATTTTGTGTTGCAATTGGCCATCGTCGGTTAATAGTAATAAACCTTCTGAATCTTTATCAAGCCGACCTGCAGGATAAACGTTTTTCACTTTAATATAATTGGCTAGCGTGTCTGCGTCGCCACTAAATTGACATAATACACCAAACGGCTTATTAAAAGCGTAAAGCATTAGTAAACCTCCTTAGCTCTAGCAACAAAAGCCTCTAATTGAGAATTGGCAATACTGGTAAAAATAGGTGAAATAGCTAGATCTACTATTCTTGATGAAAAGCTGAAAGCTAGGGTTAACTCAATTTTGCAAGCATTCTCATTTAATTCAGTAAATACCCAAGCGCCCTTTAATTGTTTAAACATCCCTTCTTTTAACTGCATGTCGATGCGATGATTGGGTGTGAGGGTATTGATGGTGGTAAAGCTTTGGTTAATGCCAGATTTATTAATCTCAATTGAGGCTATAATCTGATTGCTGGTTTGCTTTAAAATGGAGGCATTTGAGCACCAATTGAGAAATTTTGGATAATCGTCTATCTGATTGACCAATTGATACATTTGCTCAGTTGAATACGGTACAAGAGCACTTTTAGAGAGTTGATGCATGGCAAAATCCAAAAAACCTAAGGCAAGTTCAAACACAATAGTGCTCAATAAAAAAGCACGCCATGACTATTTTATCGAACAAACCTTAGAAGCTGGGCTTTCTTTAGAGGGATGGGAGGTAAAAAGCCTTAGAGAAAACAAAGTGCAAATTAAAGAAAGCTACGTTATTTTAAAAAATAGTGAGATGTTTTTGTTCGGTGCACATATTTCTGCATTACAAAGTACTTCAACACATGTAACAGCTGATGCAACCAGAACTAGAAAGCTGCTTTTAAATCGCCTAGAAATAAATCGTTTAAAAGAAAAGGTTGAACAAAAAGGCGCAACCATTGTTCCTTTAAAAATGTATTGGAAGCGAGGCCGTGTTAAGCTTGAAATCGGTGTTGCAAAAGGAAAAAAAGCGCATGATAAGCGTCAAGATGTTAAATCTAGAGACTGGCAAAGAGATAAGCAAAGAACACTAAAAGAGATTAATAAATAAAGTCTTTCATCTTGAAATATTAAATTCAAATTTTTATTTACAAATTATTGATTTAACGATATTTTTTCGCTTATAATAATTAAAAATTATTGATTTACTATTAGTGATATTTAATCTGTTTGGAATGTTTTGCTAATTCAATTTTTTTTAAATTTTTTTTAGGCTATAGGGAGAGAAAGTATGAATAAATCAGAGTTAATCGATGCAATCGCATCAGCAGCAAATATTTCAAAAGCAGACGCAGGTCGCGCATTAAATGCAACGACAGATGCTATCACAGGAGCCATGTCTAGCGGCGACAGCGTACAGTTAACTGGTTTTGGTTCGTTTGTTGTAAGAGATCGTGCAGCACGCACGGGTCGTAATCCACAAACTGGTGCGACGATTCAAATTAAAGCTTCTAAAGTAGCTGCATTTAAAGCGGGCAAGGCACTTAAGGACGCGGTTAATGGTTAAGCATTAATTCTTATCGTGACAAAAGCACCTTCGGGTGCTTTTTTTACGCCTAAAGTTTGGTAAAATGTTGTTTTATCAATTACTCAGGTGAGAAGCCTATGGAACGGACTCTATCAATCATTAAGCCTGATGCTGTTGCAAAAAATGTTATTGGTCAAATCTATACTCGATTTGAAGATGCTGGTTTTAAAATTGTTGCTGCTAAAATGCTACATATGGACGATGCATTAGCAGGTGGTTTTTATGCCGTTCATAAGGATCGTCCTTTCTATGGTGAGCTGGTTAAGTTTATGACTTCTGGTCCAGTAATGGTTCAGGTGTTAGAGGCCGATAATGTAGTTGCTAAGCATCGTGAAATTATGGGTGCAACTAACCCAAAAGAAGCTGCAGTAGGTACAATTCGTGCAGATTTTGCGCAGTCTTTAGATGAAAATGCTGTACACGGCTCTGATTCATTAGAGAATGCTGCTATTGAAATTGAATACTTTTTTGGCGCTGAAGGTGTTTGCGATAGAACACGTTAATCTTGACTAATTATTAAACTATAAATGGCACAGTTTATCTGTGCTATTTTTTATTAATGCAAAATAAAATAAATCTTTTAAATCTTAATCAGCAAGCCCTTGATGAATTTTTCAATAAGCTAGGCGAAAAGTCTTATCGTACCAAGCAATTGATGAAATGGATTTACAAAGACTATGTCTTTGATTTTGACCAAATGCATAATTTAAGCAAAAAATTAAGAGAAACGCTTAACGACAAAGCCTGCATTGAATTTCCAGATATTGTTAGTAAAAATCATGCGCTCGATGGCGTGATTAAGTGGGTGATTAAAACAGGCAGTGAAAACCATATAGAGATGGTTTACATCCCAGAAAAAGATCGAGGTACGCTATGTATTTCATCTCAAGTGGGTTGCGCGCTAGCGTGTACTTTTTGCTCGACCGGTTATCAAGGTTTTAATAGAAATCTTTCTACAGCAGAAATAATTGCTCAAGTTTTATTAGCTAATTTGCATTTAAACCCAGCTGGAAAGCGAATTTCTAATGTTGTTTTTATGGGTATGGGCGAGCCACTACTTAACGAAGAGTCGGTATATAGCGCTTGCGACTTATTATTAGATGATCTATCATTTGGATTATCACGCCGACGTGTGACTATTTCTAGCTCAGGTGTTGTGCCTGCTTTAGAGCGAATGAGCGAGAGAGTGCCGGTTAGTTTGGCTATTTCTTTGCATGCACCAACTAATGCATTGCGTGACGAATTAGTCCCTATTAATAAAAAATATCCGATTGAGATGCTTATGCAGGCGTGTGATGTGTACTTAAATGCTGGCAAGCAAGAGCGCCATATTTTGTTTGAATACGTTATGCTCAAAGATGTTAACGATACATCAGAGCATGCACAGCAACTCGCTAAACTTTTAAAAGGGGTATCGGCAAAGGTAAACTTAATTCCGTTTAATCCTTTTCCCCAAGCTGATTATCAAACCTCTAGTGCTAAAACTATTGAAAATTTTCAAAATATTTTATTCTCTAAAGGTATACGCACTATGACTAGACGCACCCGTGGAGAAGATGTTGATGCTGCTTGTGGGCAACTAGCTGGCAAAGTTAAAGATAAAACCAAACGTTCAGATGCTAGACGGAATTGACTATTACCCGAGTAAAAAAAAACGCAAACCAAGAGTTAAAATTTGGTTTTTAATATCGGCTCTTGCTTTAGTGGCTGGTTATGCTTATCAGTATCTTGAGGCGCCAGTTAAAGAAGTAAACGATAGCACTTTGATTGTTATTAGTAAGGGAAAAAAGCCAGTAGAAGAAAGTTTAAGTAACGTTATAATTAAATCTGATCAAGTCTATCAGAGCGAAATTGATCGCCGTGTTAAGAGTGACAAAGGTCTAGACGAGTTGATTCAAACATTTAAAAAACAATGAAGCCTATACATACTATTACCCGAAGAAAATCTCGACAAATTTTTGTTGGCGATGTTGCCATTGGTGGCGATGCACCTATTTCTGTGCAGAGTATGACTAATACGCAAACGACTGATGTTGCTGCAACATTAAAGCAAATTAAAGAAATTGAGAATGCAGGCGCTGATTTGGTGCGTGTTTCTGTGCCAACTATGGAGGCGGCTGAAGCGTTTAAAGAAATCAAAAAACACGCCAATATTCCACTTATTACTGATATTCATTTTGACTACAAAATTGCGCTTAAAGTAGCAGAATACGGCGCAGATTGCTTGCGTATTAATCCGGGAAATATTGGTCGTGAGGATCGGATTCGTGAGGTGGTGGCGAGTGCTAAAGATCACGGAATCCCTATTCGTATCGGGGTTAATGCCGGATCTTTAGAGAAAGATTTACAAAAAAAATATACTGAGCCAACACCTGAAGCAATGGTTGAATCGGCATTTAGACATATCGATATTCTTGATCGACTTAATTTTGATAACTATAAAGTTTCACTTAAAGCCAGTGAAATTTTTATGACGGTTTTTGCTTATCAACAACTGGCCTCTGAAATAGATAACCCTCTGCATTTAGGAATCACCGAGGCGGGCTCTTTGCGCTCAGGTACGGTCAAATCATCGATTGGTTTAGGCTTATTATTGGCTGAAGGTATTGGCGATACTATTCGAGTATCGCTCGCCTCTGATCCAGTTGATGAGGTTCGTGTGGGCTTTGATATTCTTAAATCATTGGGCTTGAGGCAAAAGGGCGTTAACCTAATTGCTTGCCCCTCTTGCTCACGACAAAAATTCGACGTAGTAAAAGTGGTTAACGAGTTAGAGTCAAGGCTTGAAGATATTAGCGAGCCAATTGATGCAGCTGTTATTGGCTGTGTGGTCAATGGCCCAGGTGAGGCAAAAGCTGTATCAGTAGGGTTAACCGGCGGAGAGCCAAACTTAATGTATGTTGACGGTAAAACTGATCAAAAGGTTGATAATGAACATTTGGTTGACACTCTAGAGGCAAAAATTAGAGCGCAGCTAAAGCTGAATTTAAAAAACTTATAGCTTTTTTGAGCGTCTAAACACTCGATATCGATAAATAAGCTGGACACCAAAGTAACCCAATAGTGCACTGACAATAGATACTATTAAACAGCCTAATAAAAAAGGCTGCCAAATTGTTTCAAATACTTGCCAAACATACTCAAGCGACATAACAGCGTCAGTTTCAATTTGTATCCCTAATAGCCATGCCCCTAGCTTGTAGCACCCATAGTAAATTGGCGCCATAGTAAATGGGTTGGTGATCCAAACCAAAGCAATAGACAAAGGCAAGTTGGCGCTAAATATAACCGCCCCTGGTGCTGCTAGTAGCATTTGAAAAGGTACAGGAATAAAGGCAAAAAATAAGCCCACTGCGAAAGCTTTAGAAATTGATTTTCGATTGAAGTTCCATAAACTAGGATCGTGTAAATGCTTGCTGAGCCAGCCTAAATGCTTATGATTTTTTACCTCATGAGGATCTGGACTATAGCGCTTTAAGAGTTTTTTCATGCTTGACTTGCGCCAATAATAGCTTTAGCATCTAAGCCATATAGGCTATAAAGTTGTGCTTGAGAGCCTTGTTCGGTAAAAAAGTCAGGCAGTCCAAGAATTTTAAGCGATGTATGGATACCTTCTTGGTGAAAAAACTCACTTACAGTACTACCTGCGCCACCGTTCATCGCATTATCTTCAATCGAGATAAATTGTTTATGTGTTTTACTGAGCGCTATTAGTAGTGTTTTATCCAGAGGCTTGACAAAACGCATGTCAACGACGGTTGCATTGATTGATTCTGCCGCTTCTAAAGCGCTCTCTAATAAAGTGCCAAAAGCCAAAATAGCAGTATCAATACCCTCACGAACTACTTCAGCCTTGCCAATCTGCATAGACTTTGTACTAACGTAGGTTTCAATCGTTGAAGTACCTCTTGGATAGCGAACACAGAATGCCCCAGGCGTTTCAAATGCTGTATTTAACATTTGATACATTTGGGCTGAATTGCTCGGCGTCATAATAACCAGGTTTGGAATGCAGCGTAAAAAGCTTAAATCAAAACTACCTGCATGAGTGGCACCATCTGCACCAACCAGGCCTGCTCTATCGATGGCAAAAACGACATTTAAATCTTGCAAAGCAATATCATGAATTAGCTGATCATAACCGCGTTGTAAGAAAGTTGAATAGATTGCCACAACTGGTTTAAAACCTTGCACAGCAAGACCTCCAGCGAAAGTAATAGCGTGTTGTTCTGCTATACCCACATCAAAGTATTGATCAGGAAAATTTCTTTCAAATGCACTCATTCCAGAGCCGGTACACATCGCTGGCGTAATAGCAATTAAATCTGCATTATTTTTGGCGGTGTTATTGATCCAGGTGCCAAAGACATGACTATAGCTAGGTAAGGTATCGGCTTCGGACTGCGCTGGCGCTACCCCATGAAATTTACAAGGGTCTTTTTCAGCAATTTCTAACCCATAGCCTTTTTTGGTGATAATATGCAATAAACGCGGCTTATCTTGAAGCTGTAAATTTTGCAAGGTTTTAACCAGTGTTGGTAGATCATGTCCATCAATTGGGCCAAAATAATCAACACCTAGCTCTTCAAATAAAGTACTTGGAAGAACCATGCCTTTTAAGTGCTCTTCTGAGCGCCTAGCAAACTCATGAATCATTGGTACTTTTTCAAGAAAATCAAGTGATTTGCTCTTCATGGTTGAGTACATCTTTCCAGAGATAAGCTTAGTCAGGTATTTATTCATAGCACCAACATTCTGAGAGATACTCATATCATTATCATTCAGAATAATCAGTAAGTCAGCATTTGAATCGCCAGCATGATTGAGCGCTTCAAATGACATGCCGCCAGTTAAAGCGCCATCACCAATCACAGCAACAGATTTTTTTTGATTGCCATGTAGGCGATTGCCAATCGCAATTCCTAATGCAGCGCTAATAGAAGTTGAAGAGTGTCCAGCGCCAAAGCTATCATGTTGGCTTTCGCTACGCTTGGTAAAGCCTGAAAGACCGTCTTTTTGGCGTAAAGTAGCCATTTTATCGCGTCGACCCGTTAAGATTTTGTGGGTATAAGCTTGATGACCAACGTCAAATACAAAGCTATCTTCAGGCGTATTAAACACATAATGCATAGCCAATGTCATTTCAATTGTGCCAAGGTTTGGTGCCAGGTGCCCACCTGTTTTTTGAATCGTCTCAATGAGAAAAGATCGAATTTCATCTGCTAAGGACTGCAACTGATTTAAGTCGAGTTTTTTAATATCCTCTGGCGAGTGGATTTGATCAAGCACGCTCATACAATCTTGTAGTAAAGAATGATATTATACGTGAGTAGGTTTATTATCTACCAAGAAGGGCGGCGAATTTTCTGCTTAGGATCTTTTTGAATATTTTTGTTTTTGATCTTGATTTTCTCATCAAAATTTCTCGCAATAAATCCTAGCTCAGGTTTGATAGGCTTCATAGTAATCCAAACACGATAACCACTACCTTTGGCAACTTCTAGCACTTCGTTATATTCGGTAGTCATAGAATCGACGACGGTGTTAAAGCACTCATCTGGCAAAATCACTTCGATAGAATCCCCTACGCTGAATTTATTTTTTGCCTCAATCAGAGCCTTACCTTTTTTGTAGTCCAAAATTTCACCCACTACTTGCTGTTTATGTGAGCGTGAATAGTTATCAAAATAAGTTTGCAACTCTTCAGGCTGGTGGCGGCGATAAAAACCATCTGTATAGCCACGATTAGCTAGATTTTCCAATACTCCAAATGCCTCAGGATTAAACGCTCGTCCAGCTACAGCATCATCAATTGCTTGTCGATAAACTTGCGCAGTACGCGCTGCGTAGTAGTGTGATTTGGTTCTTCCTTCAATTTTTAAAGAGTCGATACCCATTTTGGTCAAAGTGTGTACGTGTTCAATAGCACGTAAATCTTTTGAGTTCATGATGTAGGTGCCGTGCTCATCTTCATAAGTTGGCATTTGCTCGCCCGGTCGACCTTCTTCCTCTAGCAATACCAATTGATCTATTGGAGCTTTTATTTCAACTGCCTTAATGTCGCCTTCAAGAGTTTCTTCTGCTTCTTTTACATCATATTTCCATCGGCAAGAATTGGTACATGAGCCTTGGTTAGGATCTCGGTGATTGAAGTAGCCTGAGAGTAGACAGCGTCCTGAATAAGCAATACAAAGCGCACCATGTACAAATACTTCGAGTTCAATATCAGGACACTCTTGGCGAATTTCTTGGACTTCATCGAGTGATAATTCACGCGAAAGAATAATACGGCTAATACCTGCATTTTTCCAAAATTTAACAGTCGCATAATTAATAGCATTAGCCTGTACAGAAAGATGAATAACCTGCTCGGGAAACTTCTCTTTCACCATCATAATCAGCCCTGGATCTGCCATAATCAGTGCATCAGGTTTAAGATCAATCACCGGCTCAATATCTTGCATGTAAGTCTTGATTTTGCTGTTATGAGGGATGATATTAGAAGCGACAAAGAAATTCTTGTTGGCCTCATGAGCTTCACTAATACCTTGTTTTAAGGTGTCAAAATCAAAAGAATTATTGCGCACTCTGAGTGAGTATCTGGGTTGTCCTGCATACACTGCATCTGCACCATAGGCATACGCATAGCGCATATGTTTTAGCGAGCCGGCAGGGGAGAGTAGTTCAGGCTTTTTCATGTTGTTATCGAGTTGAATGGAGTAAGTGTTAATCTTTAGGAAGGATTAATATTATACGGATATTGACCCTATTATTAATAGGGTTTGTTGCAATGTGCATAACCTCTTTGAAAAATAAACCTTTACGGTAAAATAGGTCAATTTTATTGATAGCGGTTTTATGTTTACAGTTTGTGCTTTGTATCAGTTTGTTCGCTTGGACGACTTTGAAGATTTCAGCAAGCCTTTGCGCGAGTTAATGCTTGATTTGGATATTAAAGGCACAATTCTGCTCGCTCTAGAAGGCTTAAATGGAACAATATCAGGCCAGTCAAAATCTATTGATAAATTACTCGATTTTTTAGACAAAGACGGGCGTTTTAATCAACTTGAAATCAAATTTTCGCAAAGTCAAAAGCCACCTTTTAAGCGGCTAAAGGTAAAACTCAAAAAAGAAATTGTAACCTTAGGTGTAACAGGGATAGATCCAAAGGAATCTGTTGGTACGTATGTTGCTCCGCAGGATTGGAACGCACTTATTAGTGATCCTGATGTTGTGTTAATTGATACAAGAAACAACTACGAGTATGAAATTGGTAGCTTTAAAGGGGCGATTAACCCTGTTACTGAAACGTTTAGAGAATTTCCAGAATATACTAAAAATAATTTAGAGCAATATCGCCACAAAAAAGTAGCCATGTTTTGCACGGGCGGCATTCGTTGTGAAAAATCAACTGCCTATTTAAAAACCCAAGGTTTTGATACGGTTTATCATTTGCAAGGAGGCATTCTCAAATATCTTGAGCAAATGCCACAAGAAGATAGCCTGTGGGAAGGCGAGTGTTTTGTTTTTGATGATCGCGTAGCAGTCAAACACAACCTTGAGCAAGGTCAGTATGATCAATGTCACGCTTGTCGATATCCAATCACCGAGCAAGATAAGGCGCATGATCATTATGAAAAGGGTGTGTCTTGTCCGAGATGCTACGGTACTAAAAATGAAGATCAGGTAAAGCGCTATCGTGAAAGAGAAAAGCAGGTCCAGCTAGCCAAGGCCAGAGGTGAAGAGCATATTGGTGATAACGCTAGTCAAGTAATTATTAATAAGGCCAAGAAAAAAGCATTAAAAAAACAGCAAAAAAATAACCATGTTTAATCGACAAGATATTCCAAAGCTCAAACAAGATTTAACGATTGAGTCAAATCTACTTGGTCATGTGCTAAAGTTAAAAACACGTTGGGGTGTTTTTAGCCCAAAAGCCATTGATGATGGCACCTTAATGTTTATGAAATATTTGGACATTTCTAAGGAAGATAAATGTCTAGATTTAGGCTGTGGGTACGGACCGATTGGATTAAGTGTGGCTAAGTCTTGTCCTGAAGGCGAAGTGCATATGGTTGATAAGGATTTTGTGGCAGTTGAGCTATCTAATGTTAACGCTAAACTTAATCATATTAATAATGCAGAGGCCTATTTGTCAGATGCCTTTTCCTCTGTTGATCAAAAAAATTACTTTGATCAGGTGTTGTCAAATGTACCTGCAAAAGTTGGCAGAGAGCAGCTTAGTATTATTTTATATGATGCTTATGATGCGCTCAAACCTGGCGGCAAAATAACATTTGTAACCATTAACGGCCTGCGACACTTTATTAAAGACAACTTTAAATCAGTTTTTGGTAATTATAAAAAAATTAAACAAGGTCAAAAATACACAATTGCCCAAGCAATTAAATTATAAAAGTATAATATACGAGTAAAATACTAGGTTTTACAAAGTTAATAATAGGAGATAACTATGGATATAATGCAAAGAATTCAAGCTCAAGTAGATAGCGCACCAATCGTGCTTTACATGAAAGGTACGCCACAATTTCCACAATGTGGTTTTTCAGCAACTGCTGCACAAACACTTTCTTCTACCGGTATTGAATTTGCATATGTTAATATTTTTGAAGACCAAGAGGTTATGCAAAACTTGCCAGCATTCCAAGATTGGCCAACGTTTCCACAAATTTACATGAATAGTGAACTTGTTGGTGGTGGCGATATTATTGTTGAAATGGCTCAGATGGGCACTTTGAAAGCTGCGATGGAAGAGGCAACTGCTAAGTTTAACGACAAATAAACGTTAATCTATAGCTATAAGTTTTTTAATTTATAGCCGTTATCTTGAAGCCAGCGTTTGCTGGCTTTATAGTTTGGCAGAATTGTTTCAACCAATTTCCAAAAACTCTTGGAGTGATTTTTGTGCACCGTATGGCAAAGCTCATGCACTAGTACGTAATCAATCACAAAAATAGGTGCACCTATTAATAAATAGTTTAGATTGATATTATTGACACCACTACAAGACCCCCAAAGAGTTTTCTGGTTTTTTAGCCGCACTTGCTGGTATTTTAGTTGGTGATTTTTTGCATAATACTCAAGACGTGGTAGAGCAATTTTTTTGAAAGCTGATTTATACCAAGCTAAAAACACCTTTTTTCCACCTTGATTAAGGCTAAATCTCTGCCCATCAAAGTTTAATCCTTCGCTCTGGGTAATATTAATATTTAAAGGGTATTCAACCCCTAAATATAAGAATTTTTCACCTTCTTTGTAACTAGGTGCTTGAGTTTTTCTGGCACGAATAGATCTAGATTTTTTACTAATCCAGTCTGATTTCTCATGCATAAATTGCTCTATTTTTTTAACAGATAATCGGTTTGGCGCCCGAACGATAAGCTCAGCATTGTTGTTAATTTGCAGGCTTAAGGTTTTGCGTTTTGAGCGAATCAGCTGATAGTCCATAACAATATTTAACCTTATAAAAAAACAACAAATAACTTTTTTATATGATTTGTTTGTTACTATTATGATTATTTTTCAAATGATGCAAAAATCATGGAAATCATTTTCTATAGTGCCAAGCGTTATGACCACGAATACTTTAATTTATTAAACAGAAAATATCAGCATAAGCTTCGTTATGTTGAAGATAGATTAACATCAAAAACAGTTGATTTAATCAAGCAAGAATCTGTAGTTTGCGTGTTTGTTAATGATGTGCTTGATCAAGAAGTTTTATCTTTGTTGGCCCAGCAAGATGTTAAATTGATTGCATTGCGTTGTGCAGGGTTTGACAATGTAGATCTTAACGCTGCCAAGCAATTCGGCATTAAAGTTATTAGGGTTGGCTCATATTCGCCCAATTCAGTGGCAGAGCATGCTTTGTGTTTAATGCTTGCCTTAAATAGAAAAGTATACAAATCTTATAATCGAGTAAAAAGTGGCAATTTTTCTATTGATGGACTACTTGGCTTTGATTTTTCTGGAAAAACAATAGGCATTATTGGTACTGGTAAAATAGGATTAGTTTTATCACGCATCACTCAGGCTATGGGTATGAGAGTTATTGCCTATGATCTGGTTAAAAACCCTGAGTGTAAAAAACTGGGCATAGAATATGTGAGTATTGACACCATTTTTTCACAATCAGATGTAATTTCATTACACTGCTCATTAAACGCAAGAAATCGGCATTTTATAGATGCGTCAGCACTAGAAAAAATGAAAGATTCAGTGATGCTTATTAATACTAGTAGAGGTGCAATTATTGATACTTGTGCCGTTATTGAAGCGCTTAAATCTAAAAAAATTGGATATTTAGGTATTGATGTTTATGAAAATGAACAAGGTCTGTTTTTTGAAGATCTTTCATGTCAAACTATCAAAGATAGTGTTTTTAATAGCTTACTTAGTTTTCCAAATGTGTTGATTACATCTCATCAAGGATTTTTTACTAAAAATGCACTGGAAAATATTGCTAACACTACACTGAATAATATCCAAAAATTTGAACAAGGCGATAATTTATCCGATGAGGAGTTGTGCTAAGCACAGATGTTTAGTGAGAATTGAATTTATATGTAGCAGTCTAATAAAAATGCCAAAAATAAGCCGTTATTAAAATTTGTCAATTTTTTTCATGAGGTTGATTTTGGTAGGCTAAAAACGAATTTTCTAGGCTGAAAATCCATCAAAATAATCGATTTAATCAATTAAAACAGTTTTTTTGTTGATTTATATGCAGTTATAACTTTAGCTAAGGTGAAAATTAACCCATTTCCATTATTTCCTAAATTTTTTATGGCAAGATAAGGGTAAAAATTCATAATAACAATACAAATAAAATAGTTTAAGCTTACAAAATACTCTAAACTTTAACTTTACAATTGTTTAAGCCAAGTGTCGTTTTGACCTTGCATTATTTTACTAAATTAAAACTATAACCTTAAAAAACTTATGAAACTAGAATCTATAGCAATACACGAAGGCTACAAATCTGAAGAAACAACTAAGGCTGCTGCTGTGCCTATTTATCAGACAACTTCTTATACATTTGATGATACTCAGCATGGTGCTGATTTATTTGATCTAAAAGTACCGGGTAATATTTACACGCGCATCATGAATCCAACGACAGATGTTTTGGAAAAGCGTATTGCTGCAATGGAAGATGGTATTGGCGCTGTTTGTGTCGCCTCTGGTATGGCTGCTATTACTTACGCGCTTCAATGTATCTGCGATTCGGGAGATAATTTTGTTAGCACTAGTGAGCTTTATGGTGGTACTTATAATCTGTTTGCCCATGCTTTGCCAAGACAAGGTGTCGAGGTACGCATGATAAAACACAATGATTTTGACAAGTTTGAGCAATCAATTGATGAGAAAACCAAAGCTATATTTTGTGAGTCTATTGGTAATCCTGCTGGAAATGTTGTTGATATTTCACGCTTAGCGGATATTGCGCACAAACATGGTATTCCATTAATTGTTGACAATACGGTTGCAACACCATATTTATGTCGTCCTTTCGAGTTAGGTGCAGATATTGTGGTACATTCATTAACTAAATATATTGGCGGACATGGAACATCAATTGGCGGTGCTATTATTGATTCTGGTAAATTTGATTGGGTTGCTAATAAGGAACGTTTTCCAATACTTAATGAGCCAGATCCTGCTTATCATGGGGTCGTATATACAGAAGCTTTGGGTGCGGCAGCTTATATAGGTCGTTGTCGTGTTGGCCCATTAAGAAATACCGGTGCAGCAATATCACCAATGAATTCTTTTCAAATTTTACAAGGACTTGAAACCCTTGGATTACGTATGGATCGCCATTGTGAAAATGCGCAAAAACTTGCTGAGTATCTACAACAGCATGAAAAGGTTGAGTGGGTTAATTATGCAACATTATCTGATAGTCCTTATAATGAAAACTGTAAAAAAATCACTTCTGGCAAAGCCTCTGGCATTCTAAGTTTTGGTATTACTGGTGGAATTGAGTCTGCGACTAAGTTTATCGACTCTCTTGAAATGATTTTACGTTTAGTCAATATAGGCGATGCAAAATCGCTTGCTTGCCATCCTGCTTCTACCACTCATAGACAGCTGAATGAAGATGAACTTTCAGCAGCCGGGGTGAGTGCCGATTTGATAAGAATTTCTGTTGGAATTGAGCATATTGATGACATTATTGCTGATGTTAGCCAAGCGCTAGATAAAGCGTAAAAGTTGACAAAGTAATGAATATGAATTTAACAGTATATCTTTCAGGAGAAATACATACAGACTGGAGGCAGCGTTTAAAAGAGGGGTGCGAAGCGCATGATCTACCTGTTATGTTCACTTCTGCTGTAACTGATCATAATGCGAGCGATGCTGCAGGTGATGTGCTTGGCTCGGAAAGCGTGAGTTATTGGCGTGATCATAAATCTGCCAAGGTTAATGCAATACGAACTAAGACTTTGCTTGAAAACTGCGATATTGCCATAGTACGTTTTGGAGATAAATACAAACAGTGGAACGCTGCTTTTGATGCGGGATATTGCGCCGCATTGGGTAAACCTTATATAACACTCCATGATGAGTCTATCGTGCACCCACTTAAAGAAGTTGATGGGTCAGCCATGGCGTGGGCTACCACGCCAGAGCAGGTGATTGAAATTTTAAAATATGTCCTAACTAAAGAATAAAGCGTATATTTTTTTGGGCTTTACTTTTTTCAAAGGTTTTTAATCAACCCAAGCTCTAGCATTTTCAAACATACGCATCCATGGGCTACGCTCATCCCAGTCTTTTGGATGGTGTGAGTGTTGCACGGCTCTAAAGACTCGCTCAGGATGTGGCATCATTATGGTAACACGCCCTGAATCGTTAGTAACGCCAGCTGTTGCTAGTTCTGATCCATTCGGATTGTGCGGGTAGCTTTGAGTGGTATCACCCTGATGATCAACATATTGTAGGGCGATATTATTAGCAGAATTGCCATTAAAGTTGGCTTGTCCTTCGCCATGGGCAATGGCAATTGGCATGATAGAATCCTGCATGTCGCTTAGGAAAATAGAGTTGGACTTACCAATTTTAACGCTTGAGAAGCGCGCCTCAAATTGCTCCGATACGTTGCGAGAAAAACTTGGCCAATTTTGCGCACCAGGAATGATTTCGTTTAAATTTGAAATCATCTGACAACCATTACAAACACCAAGTGCAAAGCTATCTTCACGATTAAAGAAGGCTTCAAACTCATCTTTAGCACGAGCATTGTAAAGAATTGAGCTGGCCCAGCCTCTGCCAGCGCCTAGTACATCGCCGTAAGAGAAGCCGCCGCAAGCTACCAAACCCTTAAAATCCTCTAAAGATAATCTGCCTGAAAGGATATCGCTCATGTGTACATCAATGGCATCGAACTGCGCCTTGTCAAAAGCAGCACCCATTTCTACTTGGCCGTTAACACCTTGCTCTCGCAAGATGGCAATTTTTGGCTTAACATTAGTTTTGATATAAGGACTAACGATAGACTGATTAAGATCAAAACTTAGATCTATTTTAATGCCGTTAGTTGTTTGGCTGATAGCGTCAAATTCTTGTTTAGCACACTCAGGATTGTCTCTAAGTTTGGCAATCTCGTAAGAAGTGCTCGACCAAAGCGCTTGTAAAGTGGCGCGAGGCTGGCTGTAAATGGTTTGACCATTGGTGATAATCTTAATATTATCTGAGCTGTTAAGTGTTGCAATTGAGTGTGTGCAAGACTCAAGACCTGCTGCTTTTAAAGCGTCAGCAACAGCGTTTTTGTTTTCAGATTTAACTTGAATAACACAACCCAATTCTTCATTGAATAAGCTTTCAATGCTCGCATCTGTGTTGATGGTTAAGCCTGTATGTGAGGCGAATGCCATCTCTAGTAAGGTGATAATAATACCGCCATCAGAACGATCATGATAGGCGCTAATGAGATTATCTTTATTAAGCTGATTAATAACGGTGAAGAATGATTTAAAGACGGCGCTATCGTCAAGATTTGGCGCATTATCGCCAATTTGGTTATACACTTGTGCGAGACATGAGCCACCCATGCGATTTTGGCCAAAACCAAGGTCGATGAGCAGTAGTTCAGACTCTGCATTTGTTTCTAATAAAGGCGTTTTTTGAGATCTAACATCAGGTGTTTTGGCAAACGCCGTAATGATTAGAGACAGCGGTGAGGTGACGGATTTATCTTCGCCATTTTCACTCCAAGAGCTTTTCATGCTCATTGAGTCTTTGCCTACTGGCACGGTAAGGCCAAGCTCGGGACACAAGTCCATGCCGACAGCTTTAACAGCTTCAAACAATTTGGCATCTTCACCCTTGTGGCCAGAAGCACTCATCCAGTTGGCACTAAGGCTAATATCATGAATATCTTCCACGTAGCCACCTAGCATGTTGGTGAGCGCTTCACCGATGGTCATACGCGCTGCAGAATTAGCATCACATAAAGCTAGCGGTGTACGCTCGCCGAGCGACATAATTTCACCTTTAAAGCCTACGTAATCAGAAATACTAATGGCGCAATCAGCCACAGGCACTTGCCATGGGCCGATGAATTGGTCGCGTGCTACCATGCCGGTAATGCTGCGATCACCAATGGTAATTAGGAAATTTTTGCTGGCAACAGTTGGCAGTTGTAAAATTCTACTAATGGCTTCGTCAAGATGGATGTTGCTGGTGTCTAGAGGATGAAGGTTGATGTCTGCTGTTATTGCTTCAATGTTAGTTTTTGGCGGATTGCCCAATAAAACAGACATTGGCATATCGATTGGCGTGTCGGCAAATAATGCATCACTCAATACCAATTCTTGCTCCTTAGTAGAATCACCCAGCACTGCAAACGGTGCACGCTCACGCTCACAGATTTTGCTAAACAAGTCTAAATCAGAAGGGGCGATGGCAAGCACATAACGCTCTTGAGATTCGTTACACCAGATTTCAAGTGGCGACATTTGATTGTCATCATTAGGAATATTACGTAGCTCAAAGCGACCACCACGACCTGAGTCATTCACTAATTCTGGCAGGCCATTTGACAAACCACCCGCACCAATATCATGAATAGAAATAATTGGATTATCATTACCCAGGTTAGAACAGCGATCAATCACTTCTTGGGCGCGTCTTTCCATCTCAGGATTGGCGCGCTGAACTGAGGCAAAGTCCAGGTCTTCACTTTGTTCGCCACTCTTAATGCTTGATGCAGCACCACCGCCTAGGCCAATTAGCATAGCAGGGCCACCTAAAACGATAATCTTGCTGCCGACAGGAATCTCACCTTTTTTAATATGTTGTTCTTGAATATGTCCTAGTCCGCCAGCCAACATAATCGGCTTATGATAGCCGCGAATATCCCCATCAGGGGTTGCTTGTTCATAACTACGGAAATAGCCTAGCGTATTAGGGCGACCAAATTCATTGTTAAAAGCAGCTGCACCAATTGGACCTTCAAGCATGATATCAAGTGCTGATACGATTTGCGAAGGTTTGCCATGCTCAACTTCCCAAGCTTGTTTAGCGTTATCAATCTTTAAATTAGAAACGCTAAATCCGCATAATCCAACTTTAGGCTTAGAGCCTTGTCCTGTTGCACCTTCGTCACGAATCTCACCACCCGATCCAGTCGCTGCACCTGGATGCGGGGCAATAGCGGTGGGGTGGTTGTGCGTTTCAACCTTCATGAGGATGGCTCTATGTTCTTTGGAGCTGACATATTTGCCATTTTCATCCGCATAAAAACGCTCACCTTCAAAGCCTGCCATAACCGCTGAATTGTCTGAATAAACGCTCAGCAAGCCTTCGGGATGTTTGTGATAAGTGTTGCGAATCATGGCAAACAAGCTTTTGGCCTGCTCGGTATCGTCAATTTTCCAATCAGCATTGAATATTTTGTGGCGACAATGCTCAGAGTTTGCTTGTGCAAACATCATAAGTTCGATATCGGTTGGATTGCGCTTAAGCTTGGTAAAGCTTTCTACTAAGTAGTCAATCTCACCAGTAGAGAGTGCTAAGCCAAGTTCAGTATTGGTTTGTTCTAGGGCTGTTTTACCTTGAGCTAGGATATCTACACTAGAAAAAGGCTGTGGCTCAAAATGATCAAAAATAGACTGCGCCTGCTCTATTGAGGTTAATTCTGACTCTGTCATTTTATCCATCACGCACGCTAGTACAGCTGGCTGATTGATAATCTCAGCGTCAAAATGATAAATAACAGCGCGCTCAATGCGAGTGATCTGCGCCATATCGCATAAATGCATAATGTCAGTCGCCTTAGAAGACCAAGGAGAAATAGTGCCGAGTCTTGGAACGATGACAATACTGGATATCGCATTGTTAATCGCGAGTGGCTCACTGTAAGATAAGAGTTGATTTAGTTGTTGTATTTTGTTTTCATCAAGGCTGTCGTTCAAATCAGCAAAGTGGATAAATTCAGCGCCAATGAGGTTTAAACCTGCTTGAGCTTGAGTGATTTTTGATTGTAACGCCTTGATTTTAAAGGCGCCTAATGCACGAATGCCTTGATGAATATGAATCATAATTGTGCCATCACCTCATCTGAAATATCAGCATTGTGATACACCTCTTGTGTGTCGTCTAAATCTTCCAAGCGTTCGATTAGTTTCATGAATTTTTCTGCATCGCCCAAGTTGAGTTCAACACGATTGGCAGGCTCCATCGTTACTTCAGCATGGCTTGATTCTAATCCTGCATCAGTTAAAGCATCCTTAACTGTGAAGAAATCCTCAGGTGTGGTAATCACATCAATTGAGCCGTCATCGTTGCTAATAACATCTTCTGCACCTGCATCGAGTGCTGCTTCCATAATCTTGTCTTCATCACTACCTACGGCAAAGCTAATAAAACCTTGTTTGGTAAATAGATAAGAGACTGAGCCATCAGTACCTAGATTACCCCCATGCTTAGAAAAAGCATGACGCACATCAGCCACTGTACGATTGCGATTGTCAGTGAGCGTGTCTACCATGATGGCGGTACCACCAAGACCATAACCTTCATAGCGAACTTCGTCATAGTTTTCGCCTTCTAAATCACCAGAGCCACGCTTAACAGCGTTTTCAATAGTGTCGCGCTTCATATTGGCAGCTAAGGCTTTGTCAATCACCATTCTAAGGCCTGGATTGTTTTCAATCACGCCGCCACCAGCTTTGGCAGCGATAACAATTTCTTTAATGAGCTTGGTAAAGATTTTGCCACGTTTGGCATCTTGTGCGCCTTTACGGTGTTGAATGTTATGCCATTTACTATGTCCTGCCATTTTATTGCTCCTAAATCTAGGGTTTTATCTGTTTATAAAATTTTAAAAAAAATAGGCTACAAGCTTGCTATAACTTATTTTTTTAATCTTATAATGGAATAAAAATCTACATTTGTTTTAAATATATTAATAAACCAAGATTTTACCGTTTATGCAGTAAAGTCGAGTAATCTTTGTATGGATTGTTTTGCTTTTTGATTGACAGATGGGTCAATTTTTATTTGGTTATCGCCTGTTTTAAGTGTGCTTAGGCAGTTGTCTAATGTATTCATTGCCATCCATTCACAATGCGCACAAGATTCACAATCTGCACTTTGGCCTGCGGTTGGTGCTTCAATGAGGGTTTTGTGAGGTGCTACTTCACGCATCTTGTGAAAAATACCGTTGTCTGTGGCAACGATAAAAGTTTGCTCATCTCGATCTCTTACAGCATGAATAAGTGCTGTAGTAGAGCCAACAACATCGGCTAAATCAACGACAGATTGAGGTGATTCTGGATGCACGATGACAGCTGCTTCAGGATGGTGCGCTTTTAGATTAGCCAAGGCCTCTGCCTTAAAACGCTCATGAACAACGCAAGAGCCCTGCCAAAGTAGCATATCAGCACCAGTTTCTTGCTGTACGTAGTTACCCAAATGTTTATCAGGCGCCCAAAGAATTTTTTTACCCTGCTCTTTAAGGTGTTTAACCACGTTTAAGGCGCTACCAGAGGTTACTACCCAGTCAGCTCGAGCTTTAACTTCAGCACTAGTGTTGGCGTATACCACAACTGTTCTGTCAGGGTGTTGATCGCAAAATTTGGAAAATTCATCAATAGGACAGTCTTCGTCGAGTGAACAAGTAGCACCCTCATCTAAAACCAATACGGTTTTTTCAGGAGAGAGAATTTTAGCTGTTTCTCCCATAAATTTAACCCCAGCAACAACAATGGTGTCGGCGCTACAGTTTTGGCCAAATCGTGCCATTTCTAAAGAATCAGAAACAATACCGCCACTTTCTTCGGCCAAAGTTTGTAGCTCGGAGCTGACATAATAATGCGCTACTAAAACCGCATTTTTAGCGGTTAGTTCTGCTTTTATTTGATCGGTGATACTGTACACAGGTTTAGTCTTTTTTCGGCAAGCTCACTTGTACGCTTAATTCTCTAAGCACTTTTCTTGGCACTTGTGCAGGCGCATCTGTTAATAAGCAGGCTGCAGTTTGTGTTTTAGGGAAGGCAATCACATCACGAATAGAATCAGAGCCTGTCATAATCATGACTAAGCGGTCTAGCCCGAATGCCATGCCGCCATGTGGTGGGCAACCGTACTCTAATGCGTTTAATAAAAAGCCGAATTTATCTTGTGCTTCTTCATCAGAAATGCCCAAAAGCTTTAAGACAGTTTGCTGCATTTCAACTTGATGAATACGAATCGAACCGCCGCCTACTTCAGAGCCGTTAATAACTAAGTCATAAGCTCTAGAGAGTGCGGTTGGTGCGGTTTTCTCTAAAGTTTGAGCATCAACGTTTGGCGCAGTAAACGGATGGTGAATGGCGCTTAATGAGCCGTCATCATTTTGATCAAACATTGGGAAGTCAACAACCCAAATTGGCGCCCATTGCTTATCAAATAGATCTAAGTCTTTGGCTAATTGCTCACGCAAATTGCCCAAAGCTTCATTAACAATTTTAGCTTTATCAGCACCAAAGAAAATAATATCGCCTGTTTGTGCGCCAGTCATTTCAATAACTTTGGCAGTAACTTCATCGCCTAAAAATTTTAAAATAGGTGAGGCAGGACCATCTTCGTTAAGCTTGATGTAGGCTAAGCCTTTAGCGCCGTAAATACTAACATACTTGGTGTACTTATCAATTTGCTTGCGACTAATAGAAGCGCCACCTGGCACTCGTAGCGCTGCAACACGAGAGTCTTCGCTACTAGCAGGACCGGAAAATACTTTAAAGTCTACTCCCTGCATTAGTTCGTCCATGTCTGTCATTTGCATAGAAATACGCATATCAGGGCGGTCAACACCGTATAAATGCATGGCGTCTGCATAAGTAATTGTTGGGAACTTGTCACCTAAATCTACATTAATTGCATGTTGAAACATGCCGCGCGTCATCTCTTCCATCATAGCCATGATTTCATCTTCATTCATAAATGAAGTTTCAATATCAAGTTGGGTGAATTCTGGCTGACGATCAGCACGCAAGTCTTCATCTCTAAAACATTTAACAATTTGATAGTAGCGCTCAAAACCTGACATCATTAACAGTTGTTTGAATAATTGAGGCGACTGTGGCAAAGCAAAAAACTCGCCTGGATGAGTACGCGAAGGCACTAGGTAATCACGCGCACCTTCTGGTGTAGCTTTAGTTAAAAAAGGTGTTTCAATGTCTAAGAAATCATTATTGTCCATAAATTCACGCATAAAGTGTGTAACCTTAGAGCGCAAGCGCATACGCTTTTGCATAGCGTCGTTGCGCAAATCTAGGTAGCGATATTTAAGGCGTACTTCTTCTGAAGTGTCAGTCGCGTCAATTTGAAAAGGTACAGGCTTAGAAGTATTAAGAATTTCAATCCGATCTGCGACAATTTCGATGTCGCCTGAGGCTAATTTTGGATTAGACAGACCTTCGCCACGCGCAATCACTGTGCCAGAAATTTTAAGCACAAATTCGTTACGGATGCCTTCAGCTAAAGAAAAATCAGCGTTATCAGGATTGATAACAACTTGAGCAATGCCGCGCTTATCACGCATATCTAAGAAAATAACACCACCATGATCACGACGACGATTGACCCAGCCACATACTTCAACAGTTTGACCAATATTTTCTTTATTTAATTCGCCACAGTAGTTAGTTCTCATAGTTTTTTTCCTTTGTAAATCGATTTGATTATTTGTTGGGCTCTACTACACCAGTAGAGATAATAAGTTTAAACGCTTCATCCACACTCATGTCTAGTTCAATCACATCACTTTTTGGAAGCATAATAAAAAATCCAGAAGTTGGATTGGGCGTAGTTGGTACGTAAATGTTGACCATTTCTTGGCCGATTTTTTCAGCAATTTCACCTTGATATTGCCCTGTTTGAAAGGCGATTGTCCATAGACCTTTGCGCGGATATTCAATCAATAATGCTTTTTTAAAGCTGTTGCCAGAAGGGCTAAGCACAGTATCAGAAAGTTGTTTTAACGCTTTGTAAATTCCCCTAAAGCCAGGAATTTTGTTGAGTATTTTTTCCCAAACCTCAACTAGTTTACGCCCAACAAAATTACTCACTAGGGCACCGGTTAGTATAATAATCAAAATAACCCAAATAATGCCAGAGCCAGGAATGGTGCTATCAAGTTGGAATAGAGCTTCTGGTAAATACTCACGCGGCAAAATATCGTTAACAAGCTCTAAAAAGAACTTAATAACAACAATACTAAGGCCTAACGGAATCCAAAAAAGCAGACCAGAAATAAAATAGTTTCTTAGGTTTTTCAATGCTGAGATTGAGGTGACAATAAAAACACTTATTTTAGCATAATCAGCAACGAGATTAGATGTCCTCTTCGGCTCTAAGAGTAAGGATTTCGTAGCCATCCTTAGTTACTAAAATTGTATGCTCCCATTGTGCCGATAAAGACCGGTCTTTAGTGGTGACTGTCCAACCATCTATTTTGGAGGTGGCTACTTCAAAGCTGCCAACATTCACCATTGGTTCGATGGTAAATGTCATGCCTTCTTCTAAAACAGGGCTGCTATCCACCTTGCCATCGTCGTAGTGAAGAACTTGAGGCTCTGTATGAAACTTCAAACCAATACCGTGACCACAATAATCATGTACAACTGAACAGTTGTTTTTATCAGCATGAGCGCCAATAGCAACACCAATCTCACCCAGCTTAATACCTGGTTTGACTTTTTGAATGCCGACATACAAGCACTCTTGCGCGATGCGACAGATACGTTGTGCTTTAACACTAGCCTTTCCAATGACAAACATTTTTGAGGTGTCGCCATGGTAGCCATCTTTGATAACGGTAATATCAATATTAACAATGTCGCCTTTTTTAAGGTGTTTGTCTGACGGAATGCCGTGACAAACAACATTGTTAATGCTGGTGCAAATCGATTTTGGAAAACCGTGGTAGTTAAGTGGAGCAGGAATGGCATCTTGCTCGTTAACTATATATTCATGGCAAATTTTGTCAAGCTCATCGGTACTAATACCAGCCTTTACATAAGGTGCGATCATATCTAAAACATCTGCAGCTAAGCCTCCAGCTACACGCATTTTTTCTATTTCATCGGCTGATTTAATATCAATAGCCATAATTATGCTTGTGTTTTTGCACGAGCTTCAAGAGCTGCAATACGATCTTCAATAGGTGGATGAGAAGAAAACCAAGAAGCAAAGCCTTTTTTATCGTTAATGCCGAAGGCTGCCATTTGTTCAGGCAAAGCTTGCGGCTCTACTTGGCCAAGGCGTTTTAATGCACCGATCATATTTTGATGGCCTGCTAAATCAGCGCCACCTGTATCAGCCACAAATTCACGTTTTCTAGATACATACATCACAATCGTTGAAGCTAGAATTGATAGGATGATTTGGGCAAATAAAGTAGTGACAAAATAGCCAATACCATGTCCGCGTTGATTTTTTAGAATAACGCGATCAACAAAGTGCCCGATGACGCGCGAGAAGAAAATCACAAAGGTGTTGACCACACCCTGAATAAGCGTTAGTGTCACCATATCGCCATTAGCAACATGACTCATTTCATGGCCAACTACTGCCTCGATTTCACCTTTGTTCATGCCATCGATTAGACCTTGTGATACGGCTACTAGTGCTTTATTTTTGCTTGCACCGGTAGCAAAAGCATTCATAGAATTTGAGGGAAAGATGGCAACTTCAGGCATACGAATACCAACAATTTTCGCCTGCTTTTCTACTGTCTCTATTAGCCATTTTTCCAAATTGCTAGCAGGTGATTCAATAACAACTGCGCCTGTCATGCGTTTAGCCATCCATTTTGAAATAGCCAATGAGATAAACGCACCGCCAAAACCAAATACAGCAGAAAAAATGAGCAGTGCTTGTAAGTCAAGATCAGAACCATTCTCTTTTAAAATCCCTTCAACACCAAGTAGACTTAGGGTGATACTTAATAAGATAAGAATAGCAATGTTAGTCATTAAAAATAAAAAGATTCTTTTCATAGGTGCCTCTGATTTGATATTAATTGAGTATTAGATATGGGTATTATCCAATAGATTCAAGTCTGTTTGGTTACAAAGATATCTAATGATTATAATTCTATATTATTGGCATTGTTTATTTTTATCTGAAAGGGTCGAATTGATGAGTAGAATTTAGTTTTAAAAGAATCGAATGTCTTGATTGTTAGATAACATCTTCATCCGCCAGCTTCAAAAGATTTCGTTGTCAATTATCGGTTTTTTAAAGATTCATATTATCGCCAATTAGGATTAAAAATTGTCGCTTGATTGTTCTTGATTTAAAGTTTTAGCTGATCTGCCTCAGGCAATGTAATGTTGATTGGTTGTTGGTTAATTGGACAGTTAAATACCAAATTAAGTGCTTGTAATTGCAAATCTTCTGGATGATTTTTTTTGGCTACTCCGTATAATCGATCTCCAATAATCGGATAATCAAAACCACTAAGATGCTTTCTGATTTGGTGCTTTCTGCCAGTTTCAATGTGAACGCTAAGTAAGGTTTTTTCTTGATTTTTTGATAATTTGCTGACATGGCTTAAGGCGTGTTTGCCATCAATCTCACCATCCAAACTAATTTTATCAACTGGAAAATCTCCTAGCACTATTGCCAGATAAGTTTTCTTAATGAGTCTATCGGCAAATAACTTTGAAAACTCTCTGGCCATGGTTTTTGAGTGTGCCAATATCATTAGCCCACTGGTTGCACGATCTAATCTATGCACTAAAAAGCTTGTTCGATCTAGTTTTTTTTCTACCAGTCGAGTTAAAGCGCAATGATCGCCCCATTTTGAACCTTGAG
>JAHZKM010000053.1 GCA_022600395.1 Pseudomonadota bacterium
AATGTTTTATTAGGCGCCATAATCAAACTAGGGCGCTTAGTTTGCCTAATAACATTTGCCAATGTAAAAGTCTTACCTGAGCCGGTCACGCCTAGCAAGGTCTGGAATTTCTCGCCCGCATTGACACCAGCGACTAAAGCATCAATCGCACTTGGCTGATCACCACTTGGTGAAAATTGTGATTCTAGTTGAAATTTCTTGCCCACTACTGGTTTTTTTTCATTAACATTAACACTCAATTTTAATCTATTTTTTATCAAAAATTATGTCAGAGTTCCTTTCTCAAAGAGTTCAAAAAGTTAAGCCTTCAGCGACCTTAGCAGTCACTGCAAAAGCCAACGAATTAAAATCTCAGGGTATTCAAATAGTGCCAATGGGTTCTGGAGAACCGGATTTTGACACACCTGTGAATATCCAAAAAGCAGCTATTCAGGCAATTAACAATGGTGAAACGAGATATACAGCTGTTGATGGTACGCCCGTTTTAAAACAGGCTGTTATTGACAAATTTAAACGTGAAAACAATCTAGATTATACAGCCACTGAAGTCATGGTTTCATCAGGTGGCAAGCAGGTTTTTTACAACCTATGTCAAGCTATCTTAGACAAAGGCGACGAGGTTATTATTCCAGCACCATTCTGGGTTAGCTATCCTGATATGGTTATTTTGGCTGATGCTACGCCAGTTGTAGTAGAAACAGGGCTAGAGCAAGATTTTAAAATTACACCTGAACAACTAAAAGCAAACATTACCAATAAAACCAAGCTTTTTATCATCAACAGCCCTTCTAACCCCACTGGTGCAGTTTACACACAAGCTGAGTTGCAAGCCTTGGCTGATGTTCTTAAAAATTATCCTCAAATACTAATCATTACCGACGATATTTACGAGCATATTCGCTGGGGTAATGAAGATTTTGTCAATATAGTAATGGCTGAACCCAAACTAAAAGATCGTACTATTATTCTTAATGGTGTTTCTAAAGGCTATGCTATGACAGGTTGGCGTATTGGATATGGTGCCGGTCCAGAGTCTATCATTAAAGCCATGAAAAAAATTCAAGGCCAATCAACTTCTAACCCTTGTTCCATTGCACAAGCAGCCGCTTTAGAAGCGCTAAATGGCGATCAAAGTATTATTGATACAATGGTTGATGCTTTTGAGAAGCGTCATGAATATATTGTCAATTCACTCAACGCTATTGAAGGTGTTGAATGTCCAAGATCACAAGGAGCTTTTTATTCTTTCCCAAGAGTTGAAGGATTAATTAAGCGCTTAGGTCTTAAAGACGACGTTGCATTTTCCACTTATTGTTTAGAAAATCTCAATATCGCTCTAGTCCCTGGCTCAGCTTTTGGTGCGCCTGGTTACGTGCGTTTTTCATTTGCCACTAGTATGGATAATATTAAACAAGCTGTAGAAAGGCTTGCTAGCATCTAAGTCTAAACCAAGACTTACATATTAAAAACTATACGAATTGTTACGAAGATTTGTTGCGTCTTTGTTTCTTTTTGCTATTTTTAACAGCGATACGATGATGGAAATCATGAGCACGCTTTCTTGAATGTTGTGTTTTAGTCTTGCCAACTACGTTGGTGTAAGGTACCAAACACTCATCACCATTACCAATTAAGTCACTACGCCCCATTTGTTTTAACGCTTTTCGTAAAACATCCCAATTTTTAGAATCATGGTATCGTAAAAAAGCCTTATGCAGTTTTCGCTGCTGAGCGCTACGTGGGGTCTTAACATCTTCTGAGCGTCTAGTTATTTTTTTAAGAGGATTTAATTCGCTATGATACATCGCAGAAGCTATTGCCATAGGAGTAGGAATAAAAGCTTGCACTTGGTCGGGTTTAAAATCGTTACGCTTTAGCCATAGTGCCAGATTTAACATATCTTGATCGCTTGTACCAGGGTGTGATGAAATAAAATAAGGAATAAGATATTGCTCTTTTCCTGCCTGCTTAGAATAGCGATCAAATAATTTCTTAAATTGGTAATAAGAACCAATTCCTGGCTTCATCATTTTAGACAATGTGTTATCTTCAGTGTGCTCAGGCGCGATTTTTAAGCGCCCACCCACATGATGAGTAACTAATTCCTTAATATACTCAGGATCATGTACAGCCAAATCATAACGCAAACCAGAGGCGATAAAAACACGCTTAATGCCTTTTAAATTACGTGCACGTCGATACAAATTAGTTAGTGGTTTATGATTCGTTCCCAAATTAGGGCAAATACCTGGATAAACACAGGATAACCGACGACAAGCAGACTCTATTTTTTCATCCTTACACTGAAGACGATACATATTGGCAGTTGGGCCACCTAGGTCAGAAATATTACCTTTAAAATTATCATCGGTATCTCTAATAGTTTCAATTTCTCGAATCACTGAATCTTCTGAGCGACTCTGAATAATTCGCCCCTCATGCTCAGTAATAGAGCAAAACGTACAACCGCCAAAACAGCCACGCATAATATTAATCGAAAAACGAATCATATCGAAGGCTGGAATTTTAAGCTCACCATAAGCAGGATGTGGTTTACGCGTATAAGGCAGCTCAAACACACTGTCAAACTCTTGCATTGATAATGGAATTGGTGGTGGATTTAGCCAAACATCGCGCTCACCATGGCGCTGTACTAAAGCGCGTGCATTGCCTGGATTTGTTTCTAAATGAAAAACACGAGACGTGTGCGCATAATGATAACGGTCTTGCGCAACTTGCTCAAAAGAAGGCAGTCGAATAACTGTATTTTCTCGCTTCAAGCCCTTTGTACGCTGCCCAAAATCAAGAACCTGAGTCGCCCCTTGATTTGGATCAATCTTGCCAACTTTAGACTGAGCGCTATTGCTAGCGCAATTCTGAGTATTTTTACTTGATGTATCTGCATAAGGGTCTGTTTGCGGATGTTCTAAGCTTTTTTCAGTATCGATGTCACTTGAGTCTAATACCGTCCAACCATCAGGAATACCTTGTCGCATAAAGGCTGTACCACGAATATCAGTGATTTTCTTAATATCTTCACCAGCCGCAATTCGATGTGCCACCTCAACCACAGCTCGCTCAGCATTGCCAAAAATCAATAAATCTGCCTTAGAATCTGGCAGAATAGAACGACGAATAGTTTGCGACCAATGATCATATTGTGCAATACGCCGTAAGCTAGCTTCAATACCGCCAATAATCACAGGAATACCTTTATAGGCTTCTTTAGCGCGCTGAGTATAAACAGTTGTTGCACGATCAGGGCGCTTTCCTGCCACGGCGCCTGCTGTATAAGCATCATCAGAGCGTGGCTTTTTCTCAGCTGTATAATGATTAACCATAGAATCCATATTGCCAGAAGCAACAGCAAAGAACAAATTAGGCTGGCCTAATTGACGAAAAGCATCTGCAGAACGCCAATCAGGCTGAGAGATAATCCCTACACGAAATCCTTGAGACTCTAAAAGACGGCCAATAATCGCCATACCAAAACTTGGATGATCTACATATGCATCACCAGTAATAATAATAATGTCACAACTATCCCATTCTAAGTCATTCATCTCTTTAAGAGACATAGGGAGTAATGTTGCAGGGACTAAGCCTTTTTTATGAGGCCAAAATTTTGGATAGGAGTCAAGATTTTTAGGCGCTAACATAAAACAACATTATACAGCATCAATAGCGCGTTCAATAATTGCGCAATAAAATCTATAAAATCAAATAATTTTTAACAATAAGATATATCACTTTTTTTTAAAAAATTACTATTGGGCCTCATTCCAATTTTTATGCTTCTTAAGACATCTTGCTTGCAATTGTATCAAACGCATTGTCGCAACAAAATATCCTGACTCTATATTTAACATAGCCCAACCTCTTTGATTTTCAGAGATCCAGTATTTAATACCTTGATCTGTATTAACTGCTGAAAAAGTGCCAAAATCTGGAACAAGCAAACTGCCATTCTTGCTTGTAATTTTTTTCCAATATACATCAGCATTCCACGCTTTATTTAAAAACAAACTAATCGGCTGATTTGAGAAATCAATCAGATCTCCAATACAAGTTAATTGAAAATCATCATTAGAAAAGTTTTTTGACTGCTTTATAGTGAGGTTCGATTTATCTATCTGAATAAAACTATAAGGTGCATCATCAATAGTTACAGCAAATACGTTACTAGCAACAAATATTAAAAAAACTAATAATTTCATAATTTACATACTTTGACGCTCAAGCCAACATAAAAAATAATGTAATTGTAATACAGTATTACAATTACCCATACTTTTAATATTAAAAAAAACTTTATTTTTCTGATAATATGAAGTTTTTTAACATTAGTTGAAAAAATTAAAAAAATCTTAACTAACAGAGGAGTTATCTTATGAAAAAAACCATCATAAAAAAAATAATAGCCAGTTCAATGTTTGCATTATTGCCAATGTCGCCTTATGCAAATGATGTTGTTGTTGATAAAAGTATTGGCATGGAGCTAGCCCGCGATATCGCTAATGAAACAATTAGCGCTTGTCGAGATGATGGGTTCCATGTTAGTGCTGTTGTCGTTGATCGATTTGGTTTAATGCGTGCAGCATTACGTGATGACTTAGCCTCAAGGTTTACATTAGAAATTGCCGAACGCAAAGCCAATATGACAGTTATGGCTTGGACAGATAGTGGCGCCTTTAAAAATGCACGATCTGACATACAGCAAGAATTAAATCATATTCAAGGTCTTATTGTTATGGAAGGTGGCATAAGAATTACTGCTGGCGGATATAACATTGGCGCTGTGGGTGTCAGCGGAGCTCCAGGTGGTGACAAAGACGCAGCATGTGCTCAAACAGCTTTATCCAAGCTATCTGAAAGAATTGAATTTGCAATAGACGATTAAATATTTTTTTGCTATTTGCTTTAAAGATAAAGTCTAGTTTAATATCTACAATTAAACATAAAAGCCTATCCAAGAGATAGGCTTTTTATTTTTTAGCTTTTTTTATCATGTAAATATCACCTTGATCGGTAGAAAAATAAATGCGTCCCGTTTTGTCTATCAATAATGCTCGTATTCTTTGTTTAAGCGATGTTAATAAACGCTCTTCGCTCGGTGTTTTTAGAGATTCGTCTAGGCTAATTTTGTTGATATGTTTGGCGCGTAATGCGCCTGTTAATAAATCATCGTCCCAAGATTTAAATTCCTTTCCCTGATAAACAACAAGATCACTAGGTGCAATTGAGGGCACATAGTATTTAATAGGCTGCTCCATGCCTACCTTATGTGTGCTTTCCCCGACGCTAAAAGGCCCCCAATACTCCTTACCATATGAGATTACAGGCCAGCCATAATTAGCGCCTTTTTTAATTAAATTAATCTCATCACCACCGCGTGGACCATGCTCAATTGCCCAAAGTTTCTGTGTTTTTTTATCCCAGGCTAATCCTTGTGGATTTCTATGACCATAACTCCAAATCTCATCTGATGCTTTTATATTGCCAACAAACGGGTTGTCTTTTGGCACTGAGCCATCTAGATTCAATCTCAGTATTTTGCCAAAGTGATTGGTTAAATCTTGTGCATTTTCTCTTACACCTCGATCACCTATTGACACATATAAATACTGACCATCTGTCACAACTCGGCTGCCATAATGGTGTGTATTTTCATTAACAGATTTAGTAATCAAGATATCTTCCCAATCTGTAATTTGGTTATTTTTATTTTTTGCCTTCGCCAAGACAGTTGCGCTACCGCCCGG
>JAHZKM010000054.1 GCA_022600395.1 Pseudomonadota bacterium
TGCTCGAATAATGACGCTTCAACCTCGGTACCAAACTGTCGAGCTGCATCAATTAGTTGGCTATCTTCCATTGTCAGTTCAAAAACCACTGTTTGTCTTTTTTCATTTAAATAACTTTGCCAAGGCATGGCTTGATTTTTCGGTAATTCAGCATCTCGGGTTAATAAAAATATCAACCAAAAAGCCAGTATAGAACCTAACAAGGTGTAACCGATAATACGAGATTCTCTCATCGTGTAAATGGCGGCTTTCCAGCTTTCTTACGCAACCAATTAAGCGCTTTATAAGTTGGATCGTGATTAATAAGTTTTAGTTCTAATGCGTGTTTTCCTGGGAATTCCATTAAAAATAAACCGAGTAAAATTGAAATAACACCTTGGCCAGGTGTGACCAACATAATAATACCGGTTAAAACCAAAAAAATACCCAAAAAAGTGGTGATTATTAATTTTAAAAATCCCCAAACTGTTTTGATTTCAATTGCATGGGTACGACTAGCTGAGAAATAATCAGCTGGTATTAATCCTAATATGTAAGGCGTTAATAGCAATGTTAAAAAGAATACTGCAGCTGAAATTAGCCCAACCATGACTAGCAATTCTTCATGTTGATTCGCATATTCAATTAAACTCTCTAGCATGATAATAAAAAAGTCACTGGTCCGTCATTTGTTAAAGAGACTTGCATATCTGCACCAAACACACCACTTTGCACTTGAGTATACTGCTGGGCAATATTTGACAAAAAATACTCATATAAAACCTTAGCCTCTAATGGTTCTTTGGCCGATGAAAATCCAGGCCTGGTGCCTGAATGGGTGTCTGCTGCCAATGTAAATTGAGAGACCACTAGAAGCCCGCCATTTACATCTTTGAGCGATAAATTCATTTTTTTATCTGCATCATAAAACACTCGATAAGACAATATTTTTTGAATCATTTTATGGATATTGATCTGTTCGTCGTTTTTTTCAAGACCGACAAACACTAATAAACCCTGCTTAATTGCACCTGTTGTTTGCCCATCAACCTCTACTTTGGCTTGAGAGACTCGTTGAATAAGTGCTTTCATTTATTGTCAAGCGCTTAGATGTGAAACATCAGCAACGGACAAAAACAAAGACCTAACCCAATTAATTAGGTTAAGGCGTGCTTGTTTTAATGCTGGTTCATCACTATTTACCATGACTTGGTCAAAGAACTGATCAATACTTACTTTAAGCGAGATTAGTTCGCTCATGCTAACAGCATAATCTGAAGAATTAGCTAATTTTGTTGCAACGGCTTGTGTCTGTTTAAAGAGTATTTTTTCTGCTTCTTCAACCAAAATAGATGCATCTACTTTAGTAGATAAATTTTTCTGATCTTTCAGCATATTAGCAATACGCTTATTAGCTTCAATCAAACTCTCAGAAGCTTGATTTTGAGTAAAGACACTTAACGCCTCAACTCGCAAATGAAAGTCGTATGGAGATTCTGGTTCAACTGCCAACACCGCTTTAAAAGCCTTGGCACTGACTTGCTTTTCTTTATAGTATGCACGCAATCGATCCATCATAAAGGTGTAAATAGCTGGTGCACATTGCGTATCTACATCAGTAGCATGAGCACATAGAGAGCTTTCAATAAGCGCTTTAAGGTTAAGATCAAGCTTACTCTCGAGTATGACTCTTAATAATCCTAGCGCCATTCTCCGCAATGCATAAGGATCTTTGGAGCCAGTCGGTCCTTGCCCAATGCCATAAATACCTGTAATCGTATCTAGCTTATCCGCAATGGAAACTACCAAGCCTGTTTTAGTAGAGGGCAGTGTATCACCAGAGAATCTTGGATGATAATGCTCTCTTATTGCTGTGGAAACCTCAGAGTTTTCACCATCATTTTGCGCATAATAGCCTCCCATCACACCCTGCAAATCAGCAAATTCACCCACCATCTCTGATACCAAATCTGTCTTACATAATAATCCTGCACGCTTAGCATTTGTTGCATTAGCGCCAATCATATTGGCAATATCGCCTGATAAAACCTCGATTCTTTTAGATTTATCGCCCATAGAGCCTAGTGATTTCATAAACAATACATGCTCTAGCTTTTCTAGACGCGAATGCAGTGTTTGTGACTTATCTTGCTCCCAGAAAAATTCTGAATCTGCTAGTCTTGGTCGAATAACACGCTCATTACCACTAACGATAACAGAAATATCGCTCGATTCAATATTAGCCACCGAGATAAAACTTGGTAATAATTTCTTATTATCATCCAGCATATGAAAATACTTCTGATGAGATTTCATTGCTGAAATCAGCGCTTCCTCAGGCACAGCCAAAAATGACTCGCTAAAACCTCCAGAAAAAGCACAAGGATATTCTACCAAGGCACAAACTTCGTCCAATAACGACTCATCAATGACTGCTGTTGCGTTATTGTTCTTCGCTACCTGCACTACTTGCTGTCGAATTAATGCCTTACGTGCGTCAAAATTCACCTCAATTTTTGCCTGCTGTAGCATAATAGGGCGGTAATTTTTAGCCTGATCAATCTCAATAGTTTTTGGTCCGGTAAAACGCAAACCACGCGAAACATTGCCAGCATTTAAGCCCATGACATTTGCCTGAACAACCTCAGCACCTAACAACATAACCAACCAATGTGTTGGACGTGCAAAGTACAGATCAGAATCGCCCCAACGCATGGGTTTGGCAATCGGTATATTCTTGATAGCCTGATCAACAGCTGATTCTAATAATATTTTAGTTTTTAACCCTTTTTGCTCTTTAGTAAAATAATAATACTCTGATTTCCCAAACAGCTTTTTTTCAAGATTCGCTTCTGAGACGCCACAAGATTTAGCAAAGCCCAATAACGCTTGTTCCGGTGCAGATACTGATGGCCCTTTACGCTCAATAATTTGATCTTCTTGCTGACATTGCAGATCATGCACCAAAACCGCCAATCTGCGAGGTGTAGCGAAAGATTCAACTTGTGCGTGACTTAATTTCAGTTCAGCTAACTCTTTAATCAAATTATCACTTAA
>JAHZKM010000055.1 GCA_022600395.1 Pseudomonadota bacterium
ATCGGCACACTGGTTGTGCCTGCCTTTTTGTATTTTACTGCAGGTTTTATTTTTGGCTGGGCCAAGCCTGTTCCGGTTAATTTCAGCGCGCTTAGATCGCCCAAACAAGACATGCTATGGGTGGCGATCGCTGGACCTATGAGTAATTTTATAATGGCTATTATTTGGCTAGTGACTATCTTTGTAGCAATTAATACCGGCTCTCAGTTTTTAGCAGATATGGCACAAATCGGCATTCAAATAAACTTACTACTTGCTGTGCTTAATCTTCTGCCGCTACCACCACTTGATGGAGGTCGTGTTGTTAGTGCTTTACTACCACCCAAGATTAGTTATCAGTTTGATCAACTAGAGGCTTATGGATTATTTATTTTGCTTGGGTTATTATTTTTAGGTATTTTTCAAAGCGTTATTCTGCCAATTGTCAAATTTATTCAACAGTGGCTTTATACTTTGGTTGGGCTTATTTAAGAAAAGCGCTAACACTTTCAAGCCCTTGGGGATTTCTAAGTAAAAGCACTCACGATTATTCTACCCAACCACTTCTTAGTGCAAACTTGATTTTAGCTGAGTTTTTCTCTGAGCAATTGATTAAGCAATTTTGGATTTGCCTTGCCTTGTGATGCCTTCATAGCTTGACCAACAAAAAATCCTAAAATCTTTTCATTTCCTGATTTAAATTGCTCAACTTGTGGTGCGTTGTTGGCAATAATTTCGTCAATAATTGCCTCAATTGCACCCATATCAGTAACTTGCTTAAGCCCTTTAGACTTAATAATTTCATCTGCAGAACCTTCGCCATCCCACATTGCCTTAAAGACATCTTTGGCAATTTTTCCAGAAATAGTATCGTCACCAATACGTGCAATTAATTGTGATAAATCGTTTGCAGATATAGGTGAATTTTCAATATCTAGCTGATTTTTATTGAGTGAAGCGGATAACTCACCCATAACCCAATTAGCACACAGCTTAGCATTTTTTTCATTGCCATCTAGCATCGTTTCAAAATAATCTGCCAATGATTTTTGTGAAGTGAGTACATCTGCATCATACTCATTTAAACCTAGATCAGTCACAAATCGCGCCTTCTTCTGAACTGGAAGTTCAGGTAAATCTGCCTTAATTGAGTCTAATAATTCATCGCTAATCTCTACTGGCAATAGATCAGGGTCTGGAAAGTAGCGATAATCATTCGCTTCTTCTTTAGAGCGCATCGAACGTGTTTCATGCTTGACCGCATCATACAGACGCGTTTCTTGAACCACTGAACCACCCTCTTCTAAGATATCCTGCTGACGCTCTACTTCTAAATTAATGGCGCGCTCTAAAAATTTAAATGAGTTGATGTTTTTAAGCTCTGCTCGTGTACCAAGCTCCGTTTGACCCATAGGACGAATTGATACATTTGCATCACATCGAAATGAGCCTTCTTGCATATTCCCATCACAAATATCAATATATTGCACCAAAGCATGAATCTTTTTAGCATATGCCACTGCCTCTTTAGCGCTGCGCATATCTGGCTCTGACACAATTTCAAGTAGTGGCGTGCCAGCACGGTTTAAATCGATCGCACTAAATTCATTAAACATATCATGTACAGATTTTCCAGCATCTTCTTCCAAATGAGCGCGCGTTACACCTACTACTTTTGTCATCTCACCAACACTAATCTCAATCTCACCCTTACCAACAATAGGTAAATCCATTTGTGAGATTTGATAGCCTTTAGGCAAGTCAGGATAAAAATAATTTTTACGATCAAAAATATTGCGCTGATTAATGTGCGCATTCACCGCCAAACCAAACTTAATCGCTTTATTAACTGCTTCAACATTTAATACTGGCAACACACCTGGTAAGCCTAAATCAACCGCACACGCTTGAGAATTTGGCGCTTGACCAAACTGGGTAGAAGCCGATGAAAATATTTTTGATTTTGTGCTTAGCTGTGCATGAATCTCCAGGCCGATTACCGTTTCCCACTCCATATTAGTCCTCCTGTGGCATTTGTTGATGCCAATCAGTTTGTTGTTGGAATTGGTGCGCAATATTTAATAACTTCGATTCAGACCAATAATTACCAATCAACTGCAAACCTACTGGCAATTTATTTGAAAATCCTGCTGGAATACTCATACCTGGAAGACCTGCTAAATTAGCACTTAGTGTGTAAATATCAGCCAAATACATTGATACTGGATCTTTAACAGAGCCTAGATCAAATGCTGTGGTTGGAGACACTGGACCCATAATCACATCAACTTCGTCAAATGCCTTCTTAAAATCATCGCTAATCAGATGACGCGTTTTTTGCGCTTTTAAATAATAAGCATCGTAATAACCAGCAGATAAAGCATACGCACCAATCATAATTCGGCGCTTCACTTCTGCACCGAAACCCTCTGAACGTGAGCGTAAATATAGATCTTCTAAATTTTCAGGACTGTCACAACGATATCCATAACGCACACCATCTAATCGTGATAGATTTGATGAGCACTCACAAGGTGCGACAATATAGTAAGTAGGAATGGCGTAAGCAGAATTAGGCAGAGATATTTCTTTAACTGTTGCGCCCATCGATTCAAATTCTTTCACTGCATTCATAACTTCAGTGGCAACCCCATCATCTAAACCTTCAGAGAAAAACTCCTTAGGTAGGCCGATGGTTAGTCCTTGGATAGAATTGTTTAAATGAGCGGTATAATCAGGCACATCTTGCTCAGCAGAAGTAGAATCTTTCTCATCAAAACCAGCCATAGCATTTAAGACAATAGCCGCATCTTGAGCTGTTTTTGTCATTGGACCCGCCTGATCAAGACTTGATGCATAAGCAATCATACCGTAGCGTGAAACTCGTCCATAAGTTGGCTTAAGACCAGTAATCCCGCACAAACTGGCAGGCTGACGAATAGAGCCACCTGTATCTGTGCCCGTGGCAAAACAACTTAAACCGCCTGCAACAGCAGCAGCAGAACCACCCGAAGATCCGCCTGGGATTTTATCGGTATTCCATGGATTTTTAACCGCACCATAAAATGAGTTTTCATTGCTAGAGCCCATAGCAAATTCATCCATATTTGCCTTACCCAACATAACCGTATCAGCTTGATTTAATTGATGAGAAACGCTGGCATCATAAGGCGAGATAAAATTGTCTAGCATTTTAGAGCCAGCTGAGGTTTTTACGCCTTGCGTACAAAAAATATCTTTATGGGCATAAGGAATACCAGTTAGAATGTTGTTCGTACCTGCTGCGATTTTATCATCGGCCGCTTGCGCCTGGCTCATAGCCAGCTCGTCAGTCACGGTGATAAAGGCATTTAAATCTGATTGTTTAATTCGATCTAGATAATGCTGGGTAATTTCTACCGACGAATATTCTTTATCTTTCAGGCCTTGAGCAAGCTCAGCAATGGTTTTTTGATGGATACTCATGTTATTCGATTACTGTTGGTACAAGATAATGCTTATTGCCAGTTTTGGGTGCAATAGATTGAAATAAATCTGATTGATCACCCTCGGTAACAACATCTTTTCGCAAACGCTGAGTCATGTGTAATGGGTGAGCCATTGGCTCAATATTATCTGTTTCGATAGCGCCTAGCTCTTCTGCCAAACCTAAAATAGCGTTTAAATCTTTGGTGTTATCTTGGAGCTCGTCATCGCTTAAAGAAAGACGCGCTAAATAAGCAATTTGCGTTACTTGTTGCTCAGACAATGACATAACTATAGCATCGGAATCTTGTTAAAGATTCTAAGTGGTTTAGAGAATGAAGAACGCAACATGTTTAAATCACGCTGCATCCACTGCATAGAATCTTGCATAGTGGTCATATTTTTATTCATCTCTTCCATGTTAATTAACATTGGCTCTAGTGAATCCATTTTTACACTAACCTGAGTCAAATCAACCGCAATAGAATCTAATGAATTAAGTTTTAAGGCGATGGTATCCATGTTTTTATCAACTTTTGAAAAGCTCTTTTGCATTTGCGCCACTGAGACAGTCATCTGATTTACATTTTTAGAAAGCGTTTCAATACTCTCAGTCATAGAAGACATATTGCCACCCATATTAGGATCCATAGAATTGGCAAGACGCGTCATATCGCTAGTTATTGAATAAATAACAATGAAGAATCCCATAATAATCGCACTAAAAACTGCTAATGCAGGTAGAAACATGCGCTCAAATTTTGAATCAGTGCGTTTGTCTGCATTTTCAAGCATTTTTTCCAAGTCGGAAATGCTTGATGTGATCATCACTTCATCATCTTTAATAGATTCTGGTTTTTGCTTACTGTCTGTCATTTTTTACCTTTAATATTATGGTTAACAAAAATCCCCAATTACTTGATCTAGATGATCTTTTTGATAGTTATCACTAATATACGCCTCACCTAATTTTTTTAATAAAATTAGTCGAATATTGCCATCAATTACTTTCTTATCAACGCGCATGGCCGACAAGAACTCAGAAGCACTAATTTTACCGTCTACACTGATTGGTAAATTAGATTTTTCTAATAAATCTTGCACTTGATCAATCTCTTGAGGAGTTAAATCACCTAATAATTGTGATAATTTCGCTGCCATTAACATACCTACTGAAATTGCCTCACCATGCAAAAAGACGCCATATCCCAATGTATTTTCAATCGCATGACCAAACGTATGGCCCAAGTTTAACAACGCTCGCTTGCCTGACTCCAACTCATCTTGTGCAACAATGCTGGCTTTATCTGCACAAGATTGATAGACTGCCTGGATAATTAAATCCTTATTTCTTTGCATTAAATTTTGAATATTCTCTTGCAAAAATGTCAAAAAATTAACATTGCCTAATAAACCGTATTTAATCACTTCGGCCATGCCTGCAGAATACTGCCTATCATCTAAAGTATCTAGTGTGTCTACATCGATCACCACACACTTAGGCTGATAAAAAGCGCCAATCATATTTTTGCCTAACGGGTGATTAACGCCTGTTTTGCCACCCACGCTTGAATCAACCTGAGACAGCAACGTGGTTGGAATTTGAATAAAACCTACACCACGCTGATAGCTACTAGCAGCAAAACCAGTCATATCACCTACAACGCCGCCGCCTAAGGCGATCAAGGTACATGAGCGGTCAAAACGATTTGCCAATAGTGCGTCAAAAATTAAATTAACTGTATCCAATGTTTTGTATTGTTCGCCATCAGGCAGCTGCACCTCAGCGACATGAAACGAACTCAATAAAGATTTCACTTGCTCTAAATACAGCGGTGCAACTGTTGTATTGGTTACAATCATCACTTGCTTTCCAGCAATATGATTGATGAGTAATTTTGCTTGATCCAACAACCCTTGGCCGATATAAATAGGGTAAGACTTCTCTGCTAAATCAAGTTCTAATATTTTCATTAAGCAAACTCTCGTTTTTCGCCACTACCAGCCACATTTTCAACACAGCGACCGCAAAGCTCAGTATGTTCAGCATTTTGACCAACATCTTCTCGATGATGCCAGCAGCGCACACATTTTTCATGAGCTGAGTGACTGACCACAACAAACACACCCTCACCCGCTTCGACACACTCATCAGTTTTATCCTGCAAAGGGTGAATGCGTGCATAAGAAGTGATAAAGACAAAACGCAACTCATCGCCCAACTGACTGAGCGCTTCTGTGGTTTTGTCATCACAATACAAATCCACTTCTGCATCTAGTGAGGAACCAATAATTTTATCGCTACGCATAGATTCCATCTGTTTGCGAATAAATGGATTAATATTTCTTGCTGTGTCAATTGCCGTGTTTTGATAGCCTGATAACAAACCCTCATACCATTCGCTTAAGAAAATACTTTGTGTTTTTTCATCAGGCATATTCTGCCAAATTTCTTCTGCTGTAAACGACAACACGGGCGCAAGCCAGCGAACCATTGCCTCAAGGATATGATTAAGCGCTGTTTGTGCACTGCGTCTTGCTCTTGAATTTTCTTGCACGGTGTATTGCCTATCTTTTATCACATCTAGATAAAAACCACCCAAATCATTACTGCAGAAATTTAATATTAATTGCAATGCATGGTGAAAATTATACTGCTCATAAGCTTGTAAAATTTGCACTTGCAAATCAGCTGTTTTAGAGACAATCCATTTATCCAAATCTAGCATTTGATCAGCATCTAGCGTATGTTGAGCAGGATCAAAGCCACTGGTATTTGCCAACATAAAACGCAGCGTGTTACGAATACGTCGATAAGAATCCGCTGAGCGATTTAAGATTTCATCAGATACTGTCATCTCGCCGGTGTAATCAGTAGAGGCAATCCACAAACGCAAAATATCCGCACCTAAATTATTAACCACTTTTTGCGGACTCATGACATTACCCAATGACTTGCTCATTTTTTTGCCGTCTTTATCAACGGTAAAACCGTGCGTTAACACTTGCTTATAAGGCGCCTTGCCATTAATTGCAACTGATGAAATTAGTGATGATTGGAACCAGCCTCGGTGTTGATCAGAGCCTTCTAAATATAAATCTGCCACATCAGATAACGCCTCTCTTGCTTTAAGCACTGCAAAATGGCTAACACCAGAGTCAAACCAAACATCGAGCGTATCAGTGGCTTTTTCATAATCATCTGCATCGGCGCCGAGCAAATCTTGAATATCTATCTCAAACCACGCCTCAATCCCTTGCTTTTCAATCATCGCTGAAATTTCAACAAATAATGCTTGAGTGTTAGGGTGCAGCTCTCCTGTTTGTTTATGAGTAAACAAAGTAATTGGCACACCCCAGAATCGTTGGCGAGAAATACACCAATCAGGGCGATTGCTCACCATAAGCTCAATGCGCTTCTTACCCCAATCTGGAATCCAATCTACCTTGGGAATCTCAGAATTTACCGCATCACGCAAGCCATTATCTTGCATTGACACAAACCATTGTGGCGTTGCTCTGAAAATAACCGGTGTTTTATGGCGCCAACAATGCGGGTAAGAATGCACTAATGGCGCATGCTTTACTAGAGTATTACTTGACTTTAAAAGCTCAATTACACTGGCATTTGCCTTAAAGATAAACTGACCAGCGAGTAGCTCAGTATCCTCAAAGAACACCCCACGCCCATCAACTGGACAATTAACCGGTAAATCATATTGCTTACCTACTGCAAAGTCTTCCTGACCATGCGCAGGTGCAGTATGTACAGCACCTGTTCCAGCATCGGTAGTCACATGATCACCTAAAATAATCGGTACTTGCTTTTCATAAAATGGATGCTGAGCTTTTAAACCTTCTAGCTCACTGCCGCTAAATACCGCCGCTTGAATGCCAGCTTCAAGCTCGTAGCGTGACAAAGCAGACTCAGCCAAATCTTGAGCTAATAATAAATACTCCGACCCTGTATCAGCAAGCACATAGTTAAACTCTGGGTGCAATGCAACTGCTTCATTTGCTGGCAACGTCCAAGGAGTAGTAGTCCAAATAACAACAGAAACAGGCTTGTCTACTTTAAAAATCGTATCATCAATAATTCGAAATTTGACATCAATCGCATCTGACTGCTTGTCTTTGTATTCTACTTCAGCTTCTGCTAAAGCCGAGCCACAGTCAGTGCACCAATGCACCGGCTTATAACCTTTAGAGACATGTCCATTATTAACAATCGCACCAAGGGCGCGTACGATATCCGCCTCATATTGAAAATCTTTAGTAAGGTAAGGGTTGTTCCAATCACCCAAAATACCCAAACGCTGAAAATCAAGCTTTTGCTTAGCCACTTGAGCATCAGCATATTTACGACATTCAGCTCTAAATGCATTGGCATCAATCTTGACTCCAACCTTGCCTTTTTTCTTTTCAACATTCAGCTCAATTGGCAAACCGTGACAATCCCAGCCTGGCACATAAGGTGCATCAAAGCCCGACAAAGACTTTGACTTAACAATAATGTCTTTTAATACTTTGTTAACCGCATGACCAATATGAATATCACCATTGGCATAAGGGGGGCCATCATGCAGTGTAAATTTAGGCTTACCTTGATTATTTTTTCTAATTTGTGCATACAAATCATCCTGTTGCCATTTTTTAAGAAATCCGCCTTCACGATTCGCAAGGTTTGCTTTCATGGCAAACTTGGTGGCAGGCAGGTTTAAAGTGGATTTGTAATCAGACATTGGCGCTTAAAAAGTTTAAAAACTAAAAAGCATCATTATACGTGATAGGCCAGGTTTTTTGAAAACGAAAATAGCGAGTAAAGCGTAATGCCTAACTACTTTTTAGATCTAAAATAAAGCTTTAAATAAATAGCCAACGCCGCAGAAGCAAGCATAAAAAAGACAGCTGCCCAAAAGACGCTGTCTGTATTTAATTCATTAATAGGCATAAGTATTTCTCTTGTTGTTAAAACACAACAATAATATAGGCTTATTGGGAATATGGCCTGCTATTTTTTAAAGAATTTAAATCTTCTGCCGATAACAAAAATAATAAAACTAACGATAGCCAATGCAACCATTAATAGGCTCATATAAAATACCGTATCGGTGTTGAGTTCGTTCATAATCATTGTTGTGTCCTTTTCTTTTCTTTAACAACAACATTCTATCAACAATACCGAAATAAATATTTGACCTAGATCAAATATATACAGATTAAACTATAGTTTAACTGCATTAAGAAGCAATTTAACCTGTCCAGGTTTTAGGTAGTCGTACTGATTAGCTTTTAGATTTTCAGGCAGTCGAATTTCTCCAAAACGAATACGGATCAGGCGTGAAACTTTAAAACCTAAAGACTCCCAAAGGCGCCTAACTTCACGCTTACGCCCTTCTTTTAATACCACTTTATACCAACGATTTGCCCCTTCACCACCACCAATGGTAACTCGATCAAACTTGGCAAATCCGTCTTCTAGCTCAATACCTGTGGTCAATTGCTTGATATCTTCACTCTCCACTTGACCCAACACTCGAACGGCGTATTCACGATCAATCTGCGAACTAGGGTGCATCAGCTTATTAGCCAAATCACCATTATTAGTAAATAGCAATAAACCTGACGTATTAAGATCCAAGCGCCCTACCATGACCCAGCGCGATTCTTTAGGCAATAAGCTATAAACACTCTTGCGCCCTTGGTCGTCCTTATTGGAGCAAATCACACCCGCTTGTTTATTAAGGATTAATACCTTAGTTTCTTCCTCTTGATAACGCTCAAGATCCACACCTCTACCGTCAATTTTTACTTTATCAGTTATCTCACATTGATCGCCAATTTGAGCAACTTTATTATTAACTTCAATGCGCCCTTGTTCAATCAGCCTTTCTGCCCAACGGCGCGAGCCATAACCAGCCGATGCAATAAGCTTTTGTAATCGTTCAGCCATAATTAATAAGTAATGCCCATTGAATCTCTAACTTCTGCCATAGTTTCTTGCGCCACTGCTCGTGCTTTTTCTGAACCTTCATGAATAATCTGTTTAATTAAATCTGGATCTGCCTGATACTTAGCAATACGCTCTTGCATTGGCAACAGCTCCGCTTGTATAGCTTCAATCACAGGCTGTTTGCAGGCGACACAGCCCATTTTTGCCTGAGTACAACCATCCACAACCCAATCGCATGTTTGACTATCAGAATAAACTTCATGAAGCTGCCAAACGGGGCATTTTTTCGGATCACCCGCATCCGTTAGTTTAATGCGCGAAGGATCTGTTGGCATGCGCTTAATCTTAGCCTCAATATCTTCAGCAGTATCTCGCAAAGAAATCGTATTGCCGTAAGATTTACTCATCTTTTGCCCATCTAAACCTGGCATTTTTGACGCTTTAGTCAGCAAAGACTCTGGCTCAGGCAAGATAATTCTACCCACACCTTCAATATAGCCTGCCAAACGCTCACGATCGCTCAGGGTAATGTTTTGCTGCTCTTGCAACAAAGCTTGTGCTTTAACCATAGCCTCATCATCGCCCGTTTCTTGGTAAGATTTGCGCAATGAGCGAAACAATTTAGCTTGTTTTTTGCCCATCTTGCCAATCGCTGCCTCTGCTTTTTCCTCGAAATCCACTTCGCGACCATAAATATGATTAAAACGACGCGCCACTTCACGCGTAAGCTCAATATGTGCTACTTGATCTTCACCCACGGGCACTAGCCCTGCCTTGTACATCAAAATATCAGCACTTTGCAATAATGGATAGCCTAAAAAACCATAAGTACCCAAGTCTTTTGTTTTTAATTTAAGCTGCTGATCTTTATAAGACGG
>JAHZKM010000056.1 GCA_022600395.1 Pseudomonadota bacterium
CAATAGAACAAACATGAAATCATTTAACCCGCCAGTAAGGACATTAATGGGTCCAGGTCCATCAGATGTGCATCCTAGAATTTTATCAGCTATGGCTCGCCCTACTATAGGTCATTTAGATCCTGCCTTTGTCAGTATGATGAATGAAACTAAGGAAGGCTTAAAGTATATTTTTCAAACTGAAAACGAGCTAACTATGCCGGTTTCTGCGCCTGGATCTGCAGGTATGGAAACTTGTTTTGCCAATTTGGTAGAGCCTGGTGATAAAGTTGTTGTTTGCATTAATGGCGTTTTTGGTATGCGAATGCAAGAAAACATCACTCGTTTTGGTGGCGAAGCTATTGTAGTTGAAGATGCTTGGGGTACAGCAGTATCAACTGATAAGGTTGAGCAAACGCTTAAAGAAAATCCAGATGCTAAAATTTTAGCTTTTGTACATGCCGAGACGTCAACTGGCGCTCAATCTGATGCTAAAGCACTTTGTAAAATTGCACACGATCATGATTGTATTACTATTGTAGACGCTGTGACATCATTAGTAGGTTCTGAACTGCGTGTTGATGAATGGGAGATTGATGCAATCTACTCTGGCACGCAAAAATGTTTGTCTGCTATGCCTGGCATTTCACCTGTTAGTTTTAATGAACGCGCTTTAACTAAAGTTAAAAACCGCAAAACACCGGTTACTTCTTGGTTTTTAGATTTAAATTTGGTTATGGGCTATTGGGGCGAAGGCGCTAAACGTACTTATCATCACACTGCACCAGTTAATACTCTTTACGGCTTGCATGAGTCTTTAGTAATGATTTCAGAAGAAGGTCTAGAAAATTCTTGGGCACGTCATCAAGCCAATCATGAAGAATTAAGAGATGGTCTTGAAGCAATGGGTATTAATTTCCTCGTTGATAAGGCTGATCGTCTACCACAACTTAACTCTGTTTTCATTCCAGAAGGTGTCGATGATGCAGCTGTTCGCGCAACACTACTAAACGATTACAATCTAGAAATCGGTGCAGGGCTTGGTGCTTATGCAGGTAAAGTATGGCGTATTGGCTTAATGGGTCACTCTTCTAGAAAAGAGAATATCACTCTATGTTTAGCGGCTTTAAAAGCCACACTCGGAAAGTAGACTTAAAAAAATCAATAAAAAAGGCGACCTACTAGGTCGCCTTTTTAGTTGCACGCTAGATTATTATTTAAGCTTGGCGAGCAGCTCTTCTTCAGTTTCCACGCGTTTAGGATCAGGCAAGCAACAATCTACAGGACACACCTCAACACATTGAGGCTCGTCAAAATTACCAACACATTCTGTGCATTTGTCGCCATCAATCTCATAGATTTCATCACCCATGTATATCGCATCATTTGGACATTCTGGCTCACAAACATCGCAGTTAATACACTCATCTGTAATTAGTAAAGACATTTTTATTTCCTAGTAGTAAAGCAATTATAAATTAAGTGACATTTTACCGTATTGTTACCCTTATTTTTACTGTGTTTTGCGGTATCATCAATGGCTGTATTTATTCAGTAAAAATAACCTTATGTTACGTCTATTTATCCTACTTTCAGCTACGCTAATTTCACTATCCTCTCAAGCAAAACTCGCTGATGGCCTGTATGCAAAGTTGCATACCAACCAAGGCGATATCACTGTTCGGCTTGAATTTGAAAAAACCCCATTAACTGTTATTAATTTTGTAGGGCTGGCTGAAGGTAAAAAACAATCCAACATCCAAACTGGCAAGCCTTTTTACAATGGGTTGAAATTCCATCGCGTAATTGACAATTTCATGATTCAAGGAGGCGACCCTAAAGGCAATGGCACTGGTGGTCCAGGGTATCAGTTTAATGATGAAATTACTGATCTAACTCATGATCGAGAAGGTGTTTTATCCATGGCTAATTCTGGCCCAAATACAAATGGATCGCAGTTTTTTATCACCCATAAAGCAACACCATGGCTGGATGGTAAACACACGGTTTTTGGCTACGTAGTTAAGGGAATAGATGTAGTCAACACTATCAAACAAGATGATTTTATACGCAAAGTCAGTATTCTACGTATCGGTAATAAAGCACAAAATTTCAAAACAGATGAAGCCGCTTTTGACGCAGAAAATGCTAAATATGCCAATCAAAAACAACAAAAACTGGCAGCCAAAAAAGCCAAATTTTTAGAATTTGCAACTGCTAACTATCCACAGGCAAAAATTACTGACCAAGGTTATTTTATAGAGGTTAATCAAACTGGCGATGGCGATACCCCTAATCAAGGTGACTTAGTTAAAGTTGCTCTTTCGATTGATCTAGACGATGGCACTAACATGCGTCAAGCTGACAAACCGCTACCTTTCGCAGCAGGGTCTGGCTCTATCATTAGCATTATTGATACGTCAGTTTTAACGATGAAAGTTGGTGAAAAGCGCACATTGATCGCCCCTTATTATCAAATTTATGGTGACAGCAAGCGTGCCAGTTTATCCGCAGATGCTATTTTAATTTTTCAAATAGAGCTGCTCTCTATTAACAACATTGAATAGTTTATTATGTTTTTAGAATTACTTGCACACCTAGTACAACTCGATCCTGGCTTCGGGGTTCTTAACTACCTAACACTTAGGGCGGTACTAGCGATGCTCGCAGCACTGCTAATTAGTCTGGCATTAGGACATTATTTTATCAATAAGCTGCATCTATACCAAATTGGTCAAGTGGTTAGAAATGACGGGCCACAATCGCACCTAAGCAAGTCAGGAACACCAACTATGGGTGGCATTATGATTTTATTTTCTTTCATAGTTAGCTCGCTAGTATGGGGTGATTGGTCAAGTGTGTATCTATGGATTGTACTAGCTACTGCCGTTATTTTTGGTGGTGTTGGCTTTATAGATGACTATCTCAAAATCAAACGCAAAACCTCAGATGGACTAAGCTCTCGCCAAAAAATACTGGGCCAATCATTGGGCTCTATCGTCATTGGACTATGGATTATTACAGCCATAGAAAACCCTATTCAAACCGAGCTACTAATTCCTTTTGTTAAAGACATTACTATACCACTTGGCATTGTTGGCTTTTTGGTGTTAACTTACTTGGTAATCGTTGGTGCCTCTAACGCTGTTAATCTCACCGATGGACTGGACGGGCTTGCAATCATGCCTGTCATTCTTATCTCTAGTGCACTGGCTTTATTTGCTTATATTAGTGGTAACTATAATTTTTCAAGCTATCTTAATATGCCGTTCATGCCTGGTACTGGCGAGCTGTTTGTAATTTGTAGTGCCTTGGTAGGAGCTGGGCTTGGGTTTTTATGGTTTAATACTTATCCTGCAGAAATTTTTATGGGTGATGTTGGCTCTTTGGCACTGGGCGCTATTTTGGCAGTGATTGCTGTTTTATTGCGTCAAGAAATTTTACTATTTGTTATGGGAGGTATTTTTGTAGCAGAAACACTCTCTGTCATTATCCAGGTAGCTTATTACAAACGCACTAAAAAACGTTTTTTCTTAATGGCCCCCCTTCATCATCACTTTGAACAAAAAGGCATTTCAGAGCCTAAAATAATCATACGCTTTTGGATGGTTACTCTAATCTTGGTACTCGTCAGTCTTGCCTCAATCAAGATACGTTAAAATATACAAATGAATAAATGGGATCAGCGTTATTTAGCACTTGCCAAAGAGGTTTCTACTTGGTCAAAAGACCCGTCAACTCAAGTA
>JAHZKM010000057.1 GCA_022600395.1 Pseudomonadota bacterium
CTGAACTCGTGTTCTGCATGGGGAGTATTATACAACATTTATATTAGAAGTCAATAATATTCTTATATTTTTTTTATAAAACCCTCTAAACCTAAGATTTAAGGAGGTTTTATAGTTAAAAAAAATAGTGAAAAAAATGAAAATAACGAATATTTTTGCCTAAAAATAACAAAATTTAATTAAAAAATATCACTTTACTACTAAGAAAAGGCGTTTTTATTGCAGAATTTGAAAAGTCGCTGGATATTTTTGTAAAATCTGCTAAATAAAGAAATTAGGTGAAAAAAAGGTATGTTGAACAATTAATAGATAGTCCATATATAAAAAGTAGAATTTTTGATATAAAAAAACCAGCTTAAAAGCTGGCTTTTAAAACTATACGTTTTAGTTATTAGTTTCTGCTATCAACAGAAGTGGCAGCTTTACCATCTGCATAACCTTTAGCGTATGCATCTGCTTGACCCTTGGCAAAGCCATCAGCTTGGCCTTTAGAGTATGCATCAGCTTGCGCTTTAGCGTTAGCTGAAGCAGAACCAGCATACTGACCATCAGTAGTAGCGTTAGAAACGTTCTTAGTTGAGTTCTTGTTGTTGTAATGGAAACCCCAGTCAGAATCGTTGTTCATGTCGTTGTTGTTAGCGAATGGACCGAAGTTTTGAGCGCCATTGAAAGGACCCATGTTTGAACCACTGCTAAAAGGACCCATGTTCTGGCCGCCAGTAAATGGACCCCAGTTGTTGCCACCGCTGAATGGACCCATGTTTGAACCACCATCGAAAGGACCCCAGTTGCTCATGCCGTTACCGTTAGTGTAGCCGTTGTTGTAACCGTTGTTGCCAAAAAAAGCTGAAGCTGAAGTAGCTGCCATAACTGTAGCAACTGCTACTACTTTTGTTAAATTTTTCATTGTTTCTCCTCTAAAAGTTATTTTTATAAATTAATTACAAAGCAAATAAACTAATGTCTACTTGAAGGCCATAATACGCCACTCTAATAACTTTGCAACATTATTAGTAAAAATTAATACTATGATATAGATTCGATGAGTGCGTCACCAAATTCTGTCGTTGATAATAATGTAGCGCCCTTCATAAGTCGATCAAGATCATATGTGACTGTTTTGTTTTGAATAACTGCTGACATAGCTGTTAAAACTTGATCGGCAGCCTCAACCCACCCCAAGTGTCTTAACATCATTTCTGCTGATAAAATAATAGAGCCAGGGTTATCTTTATTAAGGCATGCATATTTTGGCGCTGTGCCATGAGTAGAGTCAAAAACAGCTATTGTATCGGATAAATTAGCACCTGGCGCAATACCAATTCCGCCTACTTGGGCAGCTAACGCGTCTGATACGTAGTCGCCATTTAGATTTAACGTAGCAATAACAGAGTATTCTTCAGGGCGTAATAAAATTTGTTGTAAAAAAGCATCAGCAATGACATCTTTAACAGTGATCATTGTGCCTGTTTTTGGATTTTTAAATTCACACCATGGGCCGTCGCCAAGCAGTTGAGCGCCAAATTCTTCTTGAGCTAGTTGATAACCCCAATCTCTAAAGCCACCTTCTGTAAATTTCATGATGTTGCCTTTGTGTACAAGCGTAACAGAGTCTTTATCATTATCGATTGCGTATTGAATGGCGGCGCGAACTAAGCGATTAGTGCCTTCTTGAGAAACTGGTTTAATACCAATACCTGAGGTTTCTGGGAAGCGAATTTTGGTTGTCCCCATTTCATTTTGTAAAAAATCAATAACTTTTTTAACCTCTTTTGTACCCGCTTGATACTCAATACCTGCATATATATCTTCTGAATTTTCTCTGAAAATAACCATGTCTACTTTTTCTGGCGCTTTAACAGGTGTCGGTGTACCCGTAAAATACTGAACAGGACGCTGACAAATAAACAAATCAAGTTCTTGTCGAATAGCTACATTCAATGAGCGCATACCACCGCCGACTGGCGTTGTTAAAGGCCCTTTAATAGAAACGCTAAACTCTTTAATCGAGTCAAGCGTTTCTTGAGGTAAGTACTCGCCATAAATATCATTAGCTTTTTCACCTGCATAAACATCCATCCATTGAATAGATTTTTCGCCATTGTATGTTTTTGCAACAATATGATCAATCACTTTTTTCATCACCGGAGAAACATCAGATCCAATGCCGTCACCCTCAATGTAAGTAATAATCGGATTGTTTGGAACCTGAATAGTGCCGTTGTCAAAAGTAATTTTTTCGCCCTTTTCTGGCACTTGAATGTGTTGATAGCTCATGAGTATTCTCGGATATTTAATTATATAAGTAAACGAAGTATTTTAGCATCCTCGAGGTTCGAGTAGTATTTTTCGCGAGTATCAATCAATTTAAAACCATATTTTTGATAAAAACAAATGGCAACTACATTAGAAACCCTTACTTCTAAAAAGATAGTGCGTATATTGCATAGCTTTAGACGCTGCTGTAAATCATCTAGAAGTTTAAACCCTAGGCCTTGTCGCTGAAACTCTGGAGTGATAGCCAGTGTTAAAATATCTGAAAAATCAAGAGAATTAAGTGTGATTAAATACCCAGCAATTTTCTCGTTGTGCAAAATTAATTGCATATGAGTATTCGAATTTTCAAATGAATCTAGTAGTTTTTGTTGACTCCAGGGCGTTGAAAATATGCGCTCTTCAATCGCCAAAATAGCATTTAAATCTTGCTGAGTCGCCTTTTTAAAGGAAATACTGATAAGCTTTATTGGTAGTTTCGTTTTGGTAAAAGTACCCCAACTCATCAAAACTTTGCTCTAATTGATTAACATCTTGGGCTTGCAGGCCAATTAACACTCGACCAAAATCAGCACCATGATTACGATAATGGAATAAAGTAATATTCCAATAACTTCCTACTTTCTTTAAAAAATCTAACAAAGCGCCTGGACGTTCTGGAAATTCAAATCGGTACAATACTTCATGCTCGCAGTTACTGCGTCCGCCAACCATATATCTAATATGCGTTTTAGCAATGGAATTATCGCTCATATCTAATACATCAAAAGAGTTTGACAAACGATCTAATAATGCTTGTTTTTCACTCAGTCCTTCGCTAAGTGAAATACCGACAAAGATTCGTGCCTGCGTATCCGAACCATAACGATAATTAAATTCAGTAATTGAATGATCTTTTAACATTTCGCAGAATTTCAAAAAACTGCCTGGTTTTTCATCAATGGTAACTGCAATAATAGCTTCATTATGCTCTCCGATATCAGCACGCTCTGAAATATAGCGCAATCTATCAAAGTTAACATTTGCACCAGAAACTATTGAAACTAAATTTTCGTTTTTTAACTTATGCGTTTGGAGATATTTTTTAATCCCTGCGGTTGATAAGGCGCCAGCAGGCTCTGAAATGGAACGAACATCTTCATAGATATCTTTAATGGCTGCACAGATCTCATCATTACTCACCAGAATAACTTCATCAACAAATTGCTTAGCCATTTCAAAGGTTTTTTCACCTATTTGCTTAACTGCGACACCATCGGCAAAACGACCCACTTCTGACAAAGCTACACGCTCGTTTTGCTTAAGAGCTTCATACAAAGTTGGAGAATCTTGTGGCTCAACGCCAATAACGCGAATATTTGGTGCATAATGCTTAAGATAGGTCGCCATACCGCCAATTAACCCGCCTCCGCCTACCGGAATAAACACCTTATCAATTTCTGGCAATTGCTCCAATAACTCTTTAGCGATTGTTGCCTGACCTGCCATTACTTCAATATCGTCATATGGATGAATAAAGACTAAATCTTGTTGCTTTTCAAGTTGCTTCGCATGCCTTAAGGCGTCATCATAAACATCTCCATGTAGCACAACCTTACCGCCCAATTGCTTAACTGCATTAACTTTAATTTTGGGGGTTGATAATGGCATTACAATTAGCGCATTAATACCTAATTTTGTTGCAGATAAAGCAACGCCTTGGGCATGATTGCCAGCGCTAGCTGTCACAACACCTTTAGACTTTTGTTCAGGGGTCAAAGAAGATATTTTTTGATATGCGCCTCTATTTTTAAAAGCATGAATTGATTGTTCATCTTCGCGTTTTAAATAAATGTTGTTATCTAGTCGATCAGACAACTGATGTGCATAAGAAAGTGGCGTGATTGAGGCTACATCATAAACACGTGCAGCATCGGCTAATTTAACAATGCTGTGCATATAGCTCCTGTAAATAAGCGACATTTACAAAACTCGCTTTCGTTGGGCTTCCTTTAAGAAGTTTAAATGGATTTTCTGGCTCGCCCAAATCACTCAGAACAACTATAGATCCGTCAAAATCATGCCTATCTGTATACTCATTCACTGTGATCAAAGTTTTAATGTTAGCATCATTTGTTGATAATATGCCATTATGAGAATCCTCAAAAGCCAAACATTCTGAGGCGTCCAAATTCATCTGCTTAAGCACATAATGATAAATATCTCCTGCTGGCTTTAAATTAGGCACAACATCGCCTGCACCGATTATCTCAAACCAATCCAGCGCTTTTTCTCCTAAAGTGTTGATAATTAGTGCGTCAACATTAGCTGGCGTGGTGGTAGTGGCAATAGCAAGTCGCAGTCCAGCAGCACGAGCCTCATTAAATAAACGCTCAACTCCAGGACGCAGTGGCATTTCACCTTTCTCCACAATATTGACATATTTTTTAGTTTTGAGCTGATGCAGCTTTAAAGCAAAAGCATCCAAATCTGGAACCTCAAAATTAGGCAAATATTTATTGACGTAATATTTAATACGTAATTGTCCACCAGTCACATTTAACAATTCATGATAGAGCTTATTTGACCACTCCCAATCTAGTCCTAATTCTTTAAAAGCTAGATTAAAAGCCACTAAGTGTCCATCTCTTTCGGTATTGGCAAGAGTTCCGTCAACGTCAAAAATTAATGCTTCTAATGCCATAATGGTTTTAAAATGAAATATGTGAAAAATAAATTGCTATTTTAAGTTACTTTAGGTATAAACATATTTTTTTTAAATTATTCTTAAATCATGTCACAGACAGACTATCAAGATATTCCACATTATGTACCTCAAAAGAATGAAGAGTTTATGAGCAGTGCTCAACTTGATCATTTTAAAAACAAGTTAAACTCATGGAGAGATCAACTAGTCAGTGATGCTGAATCAACCATTAGTCATATCCAAGAAGATTCGGCGCAAGTGGCTGATATTAACGACCGTGCCACGCTTGAGGAAGAATTTGCCCTAGAGTTGAGAACACGAGATCGTGAACGTAAGTTAATTGGAAAAATCGACAAAACCCTTCATATCATTGAGATGGGTGATTATGGTTATTGCAAAACTTGTGGTGCTGAAATTGCTTTAGTGCGATTAGAAGCTCGTCCTACAGCTGATGAATGTATTGACTGTAAAACCATTGCTGAAAAGAAAGAAGTTTAATTGACAGCTTATTTTTCCTTTTTCGGTGTTGATTTTAAAAGTGCTTGTAAGACGAGCACTTTTTGTTGAATTTACCCAATCTTTCAATCCCTTTATCTTGAGTAATTAAGCCAATCCGACTAAGCTTAATCCCTAATTTTTTTTCAATTTCTTTTAGCTTTTCAAGATTTTCTACAGGCACACTAAAACATAATTCATAATCATCTCCGCCTGCAAGCGCCACGCACCAATCCTGACTTTGTTGAATGTAGCTTTGCACTTCTTCACTCAACGGTATATCAGATAAATGAATACTCGCGCCCACATCAGATTTTTTGAGAATATGCATAAGATCTTGCTCCAAACCGTCTGATATATCAATGCATGCATTAGCCACCTCAACTAGAGCACGCCCAAGCTCTACTTGAGGATTGGGCATATTAAAGCGTTGCAACAATTGCTCACTAGGGGTAATATTTTTCTGAATTTGTCGCCAAGCTAGCGCCGCATCACCCACTGTGTTAGAGACAAAAATATGGTCATCCACTTGTGCTGTAGATCTCAGTAGCGCCTTGGATTTACTAATAGTACCTGTCACATTAATCGTAATGCTTAAAGAGCCTTTAGTAGTGTCACCACCCACCAAAACAATTCCATATTTATCTGCCAATGTTTTCAATGATTTAGAAAAACTCAACAGCCAGCTAGCGTCAAATTTGGGCAAAGTTAATGCCAAAGTAAAGTATTTAGGCGTTGCACCCATGGCGGCTAAATCACTTAAATTAACCGCTAATGCCTTATGAGCAATATCACTAGCAGAAGTGTCTTTTGGAAAATGCACGCCTTCAATTAACGTGTCTACACTGGTAGCTATTTGCTGTTTGTTGTCAATTTCAATCAGCGCGCAATCATCGCCAACCCCTAATACACTTGAGCTTGAATTCTCCCAATTGAAATACTTTTCAATGAGGTCAAATTCATTCATTGCGGATATTTTTGAGCAAATTCTTGTTCCACTTCCCCGCGACCTGCATTAAACATTGAGCCGGAGCCTAAAACCGCTGAAACCAACACGGCAAAAAATAATGGGACTGTACCCAATAATGTAAGGATTGAACCAACAATACTGGTGCCATCCATACTGCTCACGCCCCCATCACCAATCACCAATCCCAGTAGGTTGACCAGCATATAAAATATATAAGCAGTGATTAAGATCTTATAGCGATTAAGTGACATTTTCCAATGCAAATAAACCAAATAAGCGTCGTTTTTTTTGGCCTTTTTGGTGCGCAGATAAGTGTAGAAAATAATACCCATAGAGACAATAATAGTCAGCCCAATGGCAATATTCATACTTGTATTTAAGAGCTTTATTAGTCCTAATGTACCAATAACATGGACTAATATGGTATTAACCGTGAATAACTCATGGGCCGATTTGGCCTTTTTACGCTCTTGCTCAGTGGCATCTATTTGTATAATCATGGCGACTAGTTTACACCATATATCGCAAAATTTTAGCCTTGCGTATTTTTTACATATAGGCGTTATCTGTTTGTGTATGATCAGTCACATCACGTACTGATTTAATCTCTGGAAAGCGGCTTCTTAACTGTGTTTCAACCCCTTGTTCCAAAGTCGCTTTGACTGACGAACACCCTTGACAACCGCCACCAAAATTAAGAATGACGTCTTTATTTTCCGTGATCTCAACCAAATCAACAAACCCGCCATGAGAGGCCAGACCTGGACTTATTTCAGCTGCTAATACGTATTTAATCCTTTCCTCTAAAGGCGCATCCTCTTTCGGCTTTTCACCTTTGGCATTAGGGGCGGTAATCGTAAGTTTTTTACCTGTACCCTCGTCCTTTAGTGCTACTTCTGATTCTTTCAAAAATGGAAAGTTAATCTTATCGATATAAGCTAAAAAACCTTGGTATTCAAATTTTTCATAGCCAGGTGTTAAATCTTTTGGATGGCAAAAGTTAAATGAGACAGTTGCTGCAGGTGTTCCTGCACGCGTTACATCAACTTTAAGACCTAATTCTTGATCATCTTGCTGTGCAAATAAATCAGCAACATAATCTTGAGCTTCATCAGAAATGGTAAACATGGCTATCCTTTTTTAAAAATAATATTATCGATCAAACGAGTTGACCTTAAAAATACCGCACATAATATCGCAATTTTGCTGGTATTGTCAGTAATAGATTTAAGGGTATTAGCATCAAGTACAGATAAATATTCTATTTTAAAATCCTGGCTTAATATTGCTTTTGAGTTATGTATAGCAACATTCAAATCTTGAGTCTTCAAAATCTCTTGCTGCAGTTGAATCAAAACTTGGTAGAGCTTAAGTGCTAGTTCTTTTTGATCGCCTGATAAATATTGGTTTCTAGTACTCATGGCTAATCCACTCTGTTCACGCACAATATCACCAGATAGAATACTAATCGGCAAAGATAATGCTTCAACCATTTGCCTAATCACCAATAATTGCTGATAATCTTTTTGCCCAAAAATAGCCACATCAGGTGTGATTATTTCAAACAAACGATGTACTACTTGCACCACGCCATCAAAATGCCCAGGTCGGGATTTACTACACAAGCCTTGAGATAAGCTACCAGCTTTTAAGTGACTTTTAAAACCATTTGGATAAATCTGCTCTTTGCTAGGTGTAAAAACAGCATCAACCTGGCAAGCTTCAAGCTGGGTTAAATCTTGTTCTAATGTCTTAGGGTAATTATCAAAATCTTCATCTTTGCCAAATTGTGTTGGATTCACAAAAATACTCACCACCACCTTATCTGCATTGGCTTTAGCTTGGTGAACTAAGGATAAATGCCCGGCATGCAACCCACCCATGGTAGGCACAAAAGCAATGGTTTTTCCTTGTACCTTCCACGTCGAAACAACGTCAAGCATTTGCTGATTGTTTGAACAAACTTGCATTAATAACTGTGAGTATTATCAGGAAAAGTTTGATTTTTAACTGAGTCAATATAATTTTTAACACCAGACTCAATTGAATCGTGCCCAGACAAGAAGTTTTTCACAAATTTTGGCAAATATCCAGTATTAATGCCAAGCATATCATAACTCACCAACACTTGCCCATCACAATCGATGCCCGCACCGATACCAATAGTAGGAATGGCAATTGATTGACTAACCCGACGAGCTAACTCAGCGGGTACGCATTCTAACACAATGGCCTCAACCCCCCAAGATTCAAGGAGTTTGGCATCTTCAAGAATTCGCTTAGCGCCAAGCTCATCTTTGCCTTGCACTTTATAGCCACCCATTTCAATAACCGACTGTGGCTGCAAGCCCAAATGTCCGCAAACTGGAATTTGATTAGCCTGCAAAATTTTAAATGAAGCTTCATGTTCAGCGCCACCTTCAAACTTTACCATTTGTGCGCCCGCATCCATTAAACGCTTAGCATTTTCCAAAGTTTGCGCAGCATTGGTATAACTTTGATATGGCATATCAGCAATTAACAACGATTTTTGTACACTTTTTGCAACCGCACGAGTGTGATAAAGCATATCCTCCATAGTAACGTTTAAGGTGTTTTCATCCCCTTTGATAACATTGCCCAAGGAATCCCCTACCAAAATCATATCCACTTCACACGTGTCAAACAGTTTTGCAAAAGACGCATCATATGCAGTAAGACAGGTAATTTTTTCGCCTTTTTCCTTAAACTTTTTTAAGTCAGTAAGCTTCATAATTTGGTTAATTGGTAATCACCCAATTCTTGAATAATATCTTGAATAGAGCCTAATACTGGCACTTTTAAATCAGGTTCAAGCTCAGCTAAAGGAATAAGTACAAACGCCCTGTTCATCATTTCAGGGTGCGGAATAACTAATTGCTTAGAGGCGACCACTTGAACTCCGTAGGTAATAATATCTAAGTCAATGGTTCTAGCGCCCCATTTTTTCTCGCGTACTCGATGTTGTTGAGTTTCAATATTTTGACAAACATAAAGCAGCTCTAAAGGCGTTAAATGCGTATTAACTTGTGCAATAGCGTTAATATAATCAGGCTGCTTTGAGTTGTCTACTGGCGGTGATTGATACAAGCTCGAAAGATTGACTACTTCAATATCTTTGGCCGTATGAAGTGCCATCACTGCAGTTTTAATTTGTTGCCTAGGGTTATTTAAGTTTGACCCAAGTCCAATATAAGCTAACAATGGATTAATGTCCCGACATGCTCGCCAGCTCCTAGTTTAATTAATACATCAGGCTGCCGGCCTGAGGCAATCACTGTATTGGTATTTGAATGAGAGGCTGTTCTGGCAGCGAGCACCTTAGTATACATACCGCCTGAGCCAAGTGATCCTCCCGTTCTGCCTGCTACTCGTTCTAATTTTTCATCATCAACGTAGATTTTGTCAATCAGCTCTGCCTTAGAATTTTGCCTAGGATCAGCATCATAAACACCGCCTTGATCAGTCAAAATAACCAATTGAGTAGCGCCAACTAAATTTGCTACCAATGCTGCCAAGGTGTCATTATCTCCAAACTTAATTTCTTCAGTAGCTACTGTGTCATTCTCATTAACAATTGGTACAGTATTTAGCTCAAGTAAAGCGCTCAGTGTCGCTGAGACATTGTTGCTCTGCTGAGCATTAGCTAGATTGTCATGAGTAAGAAGCACTTGTGCTGTATGAATATTATGCTTTGCAAACAAAGATTCATAAGTTTGTATTAATCCCATTTGCCCTACAGCAGCAGCAGCTTGAAGTTGATGAATATTCTTAGGACGCGCCGTCCAACTTAGGCGTTTAATTCCTTCTGCAATTGCGCCACTAGATACCAAAATAACCTCAATCCCTTGTTTTTTTAGCTGAACGATTTGCTCAACCCAAGTACTAATAGCACTTACATCTAGTCCTTGCCCATCATTGGTCAGTAGTGCTGATCCGATTTTTACCACCCATCTTTGATTACTCATTATTATTACTTTTAACCAACTTAAACAAACCTTTTACTAAGTCTTTACACCCTAACCCATTAAGCGCTGAAATACTATAAAAATCGCCCACGTAATCAATCTTTTTTAATAAAGTTTGAACCACATCAACTCTTTCATCTTCAGGCAATAAATCCATTTTATTAATTGCTAATAATCTAGGTTTATCGGCCAACTCTGGATCGTATTTTCTTAATTCTTTTTCAATAGTTATAAAATTTCTAGCCGGATCTGAATTATCTGCTGGCAAGATATCAACCACATGCAACAGTGCTTTAGAGCGAGATAAATGCTTTAAAAATTCAAAACCCAAGCCCACGCCTTCGCTAGCATCTTCAATTAGACCTGGAATGTCGGCCATGACAATATGCTCATCATAATAAGACACAACCCCAAGTGACGGATGCAAAGTGGTAAATGGATAATCAGCCACTTTAGGGCGAGCACTAGATATCTGACGAATTAAGCTTGATTTACCTGCATTAGGCATACCAAGAAGGCCGATATCAGCCATAACATTCATCTCTAGGCCAATTTCTCGGGCCTCACCTGGTGAACCTGGTGTGGTTTTTCGAGGTGCGCGATTAATACTGGATTTAAAACGAGTATTGCCTAAACCGTGAAAGCCGCCTTTAGCAACCAAAATAACTTGATTATGCTCGATCATTTCTCCAATCAGTTCATCTGTTTCCAGATCGTAAACTTTAGTACCCAATGGGATCTCTACTGTAAGATGATCGGCTGATTTTCCACGCTTATTTTGACCGGACCCAGGTTGCCCATTTTTGGCTCTAAAAAGTCGATTAAATCGAAATTCACTTAATGTGTTTAGACTTTCTTGACCACGAAAATATACGTGCCCGCCATCACCGCCATCACCGCCATCTGGCCCGCCATCAGGAATATATTTTTCCCGACGAAAACCTAAACAACCTGCTCCTCCTTTTCCAGCTTCAACACGAATACTGGCAGAATCAACAAACTTCATAAAAAACCGCTAAAATACAATAAAGCTATTATACCACCGACAAATGAATCGAACCCTATACAGCCTAGTTGGATATTTATTATTGCCGTTACTTATTATTCGATTATTTGCAAAGTCAGTCAAAGCGCCAGCGTACCGAAAAAGAATATTAGAAAGACTAGGATTTGTACAAAAAATAAACACACCAGTTATTTGGATTCATTGTGTTTCTGTGGGTGAATTTAGAGCCTCTATCACTCTAATTGATACGCTAATTAAACAACATCCTCAGCATAAAATATTAGTCACTACGACGACACCAACAGGATCTAGCGCTTTAAAACAACATTATAAAAATCAAGTCTTGCACTATTACTTTCCGTTTGATTTAAGCCTTATTGTTAAGCGCTATATTAAACGTATTAATCCTGATTTGTGCATTCTCATGGAAACCGAAATATGGCCAAACTTAATTCACGCATTAAAACAGCGAAATATCCCTAGTATTTTAATTAACGCCCGATTATCAAGACGCTCTTTAGAAAAATACCAAAAGTTTGCCCCTAAACTTATTTCCAAAACACTTAACCAGCTCACTTTAATTGCCACACAAAATCAAAATTCAGCCACACGTTTTATACAGCTAGGCGTAGTAGAAAACAAAGTTATTAATACTGGCAATATTAAGTTTGATTTAAATCCAACAGCAAATAGTGCCACTACAGAGACTTTAAAACAAATCATCGGTCCGCGAAAAGTGATTACTTTTGCCAGTACACATGCAGGTGAAGAGGCGCAAATTATTAAGCATTATGTAAAAGTTAAAGAACAAATCGATGCGCTTTTGGTTATTATTCCAAGACATCCTGAGCGTTTTAATGAAGTAGAAAAATTAGCCAAAAATGCCGATTTAACAGTTGCTCGACGATCTAATGCCACGCCAAATAATACTGCTCAAATATTACTAGGCGATTCGATGGGTGAGATGCTTAGCTATTTTGCCATTAGCGATATTGTCTTTATGGGTGGCAGTCTTAACCAGACAGGTGGGCACAATATGCTCGAGCCAGCTGCACATTCCAAAGCGATTATTTTTGGACCTAATGTCTTTAATTTTGCTGAAATTTCCGCAGATCTCCTAAATAATCAAGCCAGTATTCAAGTGCAAAATGCACAAGCGCTATTCACTCAAATTATTAGTTTGCTTGGAAATTCTCAGCAACTTGAAGTATTAGGCAAGAATGCAAAACAATACTTTGATTCACAAAAAGGTGCAGTAAAAAAAATTGCCAAATTAATTAAAAATATTATTTAGAATCCCAATAGCGCTGCATCTCATAGTACAAAAAAGAAGCAGTCCAAGTAATCAGTACAAAACCAACTAAAGATTCCATACCAACTAAAAATCTAATAGAGCCAAAAGGCTCAATATCACCAAAGCCCAACGTGGTGAAATTGCTAAATGAAAAATACAAACTGTCCATAAAAGAGCCGTCAAAATTGCCTTGAATATCTCCCCAAATCGCATCTTTACTCATGAAAAAATAGGCGGCAGCAAACAGCCATATTTCAACCACATGCGCAATTAGAGCAATAAAAACGACCGCCAAAATTCTAAACCGGTGTTTTATTTTAATTTTAGGCAGTAAATTAGTAGCGCGATACAAAAACTCATAATGAATTAAAACGCTGAGTGTTACAATAATGATGTTAATTAATGCTGCAAGCCACATAGGTTTAAATCCTTATAATAATAAATGTTAATTGTACTGAAAAAAAATTAGGAAAAAATCAAAATGAGTTGCTGCAATACAAAGACCAATGAAAAGCCACTATGTTATTGCTTCAATATTAGTGAAAACGCCTATTTAAAGGCGCTTAAATCTGGAAAAGGCAAAGTTTTAAAAGATTTTGTGGTGTTTCAGACCAAACACAACTACTGTAACTGTGAGAATCTCAACCCTAGCAAGCAATGCTGCTTAAAAGCCTTTAAAGCTTTAGAAATTTCCCAAAAAATGAAAACGGACGCTTAAGCGTTCTCTTTCATATAAATTTCACTATCGTTGGCTAAAAACTCAGCTGATTTTTGATCCATTTCTACTTGAATAGCATTTATTTTGGCAATTTCTTCATCATCCATAGTCTTAATCTCTTGGGTAATTTTCATTGAACAAAATTTTGGGCCACACATAGAGCAAAAGTGTGCGGTTTTTGCTGCTTGCTTAGGCATGGTCTCATCATGATATTTACGAGCCGTATCTGGATCAAGACCCAAATTAAACTGATCTTCCCATCTAAACTCAAAACGTGCTTTAGATAAAGCATTATCACGAATTTGTGCACCTGGATGACCTTTGGCTAAATCCGCTGCATGTGCGGCAATTTTGTAAGCAATAATTCCTTCTTTAACATCATCTTGATTTGGTAAGCCTAAATGTTCTTTTGGAGTAACGTAGCAAAGCATCGCACAACCATACCAGCCGATTTGCGCCGCACCAATAGCTGAAGTAATATGATCATAGCCAGGAGCGATATCAGTTGTTAAAGGGCCTAGTGTATAAAATGGCGCTTCACCACATTCATCCAACTGCTTATCCATGTTTTCTTTAATCATTTGCATTGGTACATGACCTGGACCTTCGATAAAGGTCTGCACATCGTGCTTCCAAGCGATTTTGGTTAATTCGCCCAAGGTTTCAAGTTCGCCAAATTGTGCTGCGTCGTTTGCATCTGCAATACAGCCAGGACGTAAACCATCACCCAGTGAAAAAGTAACATCATACTTTTTCATAATTTCGCAAATTTCTTCAAAATGTGTATAAATAAAACTCTCTGTGTGATGTGCTAGACACCACTTAGCCATAATAGAGCCACCCCGAGAAACAATGCCGGTAATACGATCAATGGTCAAAGGCACATGTTGCAAGCGAACACCAGCATGAATCGTAAAATAATCTACACCTTGCTCAGCTTGCTCAATTAATGTATCTCTGAAAACTTCCCAATTAAGATCTTCAGCCACACCATTAACTTTCTCTAAAGCTTGATAAATAGGGACAGTGCCGATAGGTACTGGGGAATTTCGAATGATCCACTCACGGGTTTCATGAATATTTTTACCAGTTGACAGATCCATAATCGTATCCGCACCCCAGCGAATTCCCCAAACCATCTTATCCACCTCTTCCTCAATACTAGATCCTAAAGCTGAATTACCAATATTGCCGTTAATTTTCACCATGAAATTGCGACCAATAATCATCGGCTCAGTTTCAGGGTGATTGATATTAGCAGGAATGACCGCACGCCCGCGAGCAACTTCGCTACGCACAAATTCTGGCGTAATAATGTCTGGGATGCTGGCACCAAAACTTTCACCTTTTTGTTGGCCGATTTGATCTTTGTATTCTTGCCATTTGCAATTTTCACGAATAGCGATGTATTCCATTTCAGGCGTAATGATGCCTCGCTTAGCATAATGCATTTGAGTGACATTTTTACCGTCTTTAGCACATTTAGGTGTTTTTAAAAATTCAAAACGCAGAGCGTCTAAATCTGCATCATCAAGGCGTTCATTTGAAAAAGTTGAGCTCATGCCGTCAAGCGTTTGCGTATCGCCTCTCTCCTCAATCCACTGATCACGAATATTATTTAGCCCTTTACGCAAGTCAATTTGTACATTTGGATCTGTATAAACGCCCGATGTATCATAGACATGAATAGGATCGTTTTTCTCTGCCAGTTCACCAATGGTATCAGTGAGTGTAATTTCTCGCATTGGCACCTGAATATCGGTACGTGAGCCTTCAACATAAATTTTTTGAGAATTTGGAAAAGGTTGGATAAACGCCTCTTTGACGCTTGACATACTTTTTAACGTTTCGCTTGATTGATTCATTGTTGTATAATCGATGAAATTATTATAGATTTATATTAAGATGACAATTTTAACCCATAGACCACGTCGTATGAGAAAACACGCATATACCCGTGAATTAATGCGTGAAAACACTTTAACTACCGATGACTTAATCTTTCCAATCTTTGTGATTGAAGGTGAAAATAAGCGTGAAAACATTGAATCTATGCCTGATATTGAGCGTCTAAGTATCGATCAGTTGCTCATTGAAGCGCAAGAATTAGTGGATTTAGGTATTCGTGCTGTGGCTTTATTTCCTGTAGTGCCTGAGACAAAAAAGTCATTAGATGCAAAAGAAGCTTTTAATCCTGAAGGGTTGGCTCAACGAGCAGTGCACGCACTAAAGGCCAGTCAGCCAGAGTTAGCCGTAATTACAGATGTTGCACTAGACCCTTTCACAACACATGGTCAGGACGGATTAATTGATGAATCCGGCTATGTATTAAATGATCAAACCGTAGAGGTACTTGTTAAGCAGGCATTGTCTCATGCTCAAGCAGGTAGCGATATTGTCGCCCCTTCTGATATGATGGATGGGCGCATCGGAGCGATTCGTGACGCTTTAGAAGAGCAAGGTTTTATCAA
>JAHZKM010000058.1 GCA_022600395.1 Pseudomonadota bacterium
AGTTGTGAGTCTGAGCCAATAAATGCGCCATCACCTATGATGGTTTGATGTTTGTTGACGCCGTCATAATTGCAAGTAATCACACCTGCGCCAATGTTAACCTCTTCGCCTACCGTGCTATCGCCTACGTAGCTAAGGTGTGAAACCTTTGAGCTTTTGCCGATATTAGATTTTTTAATTTCTACAAAATTGCCAATTTTGGCGTTCTCACCAATATGAGCTTGTGGGCGAATGCGTGCAAATGGACCAATACTCGCCCCAGTGCTAATCACAGCATCTTCAATAACAGAGTTTGCCAATATGGCCACATTATCTCCAATTTGAGCGTTTTTTATGTGACAATTAGGCGCAATTGTTGTATTGTTGCCCAATGTGACAACGCCTTCAATTAAGGTGTTAAAGTCAATTTCACAATCTTGTCCAAAGGTCAATTCACCGCGACAATCAAAGCGTGACGGATCTTTAAGACTAAGGCCTTGTTCCATGTATTGGTTTGCTTTTTGTTGTTGGTAGATGCGCTCCAATTCTGCTAATTGAACTTTATCATTTACTCCAGCTACCTCAAACTCATTGGTGGTAATAACTGAAGCGATGGTTTTGCCATCATTAACACCAGATTTGATAATGTCTGTTAAGTAAAGTTCGCCTTGGGCATTGTTAGCATTCAGGCCAGCGAGATATTTTTTAAGCAGCTTAGTTTGTACAGCCATAATGCCAGTATTTACTTCACAAATTTTAAGCTGTTCGGCACTGGCATCTTTTTGTTCGACAATAGCTTGAATGGTGTTATTATTGCGAATGATACGACCATATCCAGTTGGGTTTTCTAGGTTAACTGATAGTAGTGCAACGCCTGATTTCGTGCCAGCATTGATAAGCTGTGCTAATGTATTATGCTGAATCAAAGGCACATCGCCATATAAAATTAGCGACATGGAATCATCTTCAATATGCGGAGTAGCTTGTTGGACAGCATGCCCTGTTCCTAGTTGTTCTGCCTGCTCAACCCAATTAACCGTTTTGTCGTCGACACTTTGCTTGACTTGATCGCCTCCAAAGCCATAAACTACATGAATATGTTGACTAATTAGTTTAGCTTGTTTGAGTACGTGTCCTAGCAGTGTGCTGTTAGCTAGCGTTTGTAAAACCTTTGGTTTGGTTGATTTCATGCGCGTACCTTTGCCCGCTGCAAGAATAATAGCGTGAATGTTAGTCATTTAGAAGTCTTCAACAATTGGATTTTGATCTAGATAGCTTTCAGTAATGCCTGGAACAATAAAGCTTATTGTGGCTACTACTTGGCCATCTTTACGCCCTACACTGTAAATGGCAGCGCGCATATTTAAAGGTGCATTTTTAAAAATATCAGAAAAGTTGTGAGACTGCCTGGACTGCGCTGCAAACTCTTCTTTACTAATAAAGGTGTATTTAATATGGTGATTTTGATACGCTTCATTTTCAAAATCAGCAATCATTTGGGTAAATTCGTCTTTATTAAAAGTATTGGCGCTAACCTCTAGAATATCGAATTTTTCTTGCCCATCTTCGATCAACACTAAATCAAACTGCGTTTTAAGCACATGAAACATTTTTTTAACTTTACTAGCATCGCTCAAAGGCAGCATTAACACAGTAGAAACTAGACGATCGTTCAAAAATCGAAAAGCTAGTTCGGCCTCTTCACCCGCTAAGGAATGATTTTTTAAACATAAGGTGCCTTGTTCGTACCTGGTAGAACAGTCTTCTAGTGCGTGTGCTTTTTGTAAAAAAACCTTGGGCATGCCCACCACATATTGTTTATAGAGTCGAATCTGCTCGCCCGCTAAACTAGAAGTGGTTAGTATTGCGAGTAGCATTAAAAATAGGATGCGTTTCATACAGAGAAAATCGTTTTAACTTGAATCATATTGTAAACGCATAAGCCTTTAAATACAATAAAATTACACCCTATGAGCAACACTTGTTTTCACTGTGGGTTAGAAGTTACCAACCATAATCGCATTCAGGCGAATATTGACCAGACATCTGAGGATTTTTGTTGTGTCGGTTGCGCCAGTGTGTGTCAAACCATTCATCAAAGTGGATTGGGTTCATTTTATGAACGGCAAACTAGCTCAATGCTCCCTGCAGTAACCCTTGAATACCCGCTTGATTTTTATGATGCGCACGCTTTCCAACAGCCTTTTTTAGAATCTGCACCTGAGGGTGAAAAAGTCATCACCTTAATTAGCGATACCATACATTGTGCAGCGTGCGTATGGCTCATTGAAAAATCCATTGGTGCCTTGTCAGGCGTTAATTGGGTACGTGCAAATCTAACCGATAAACGCATTCGATTAAGCTGGAATGAAAAGGAAATTCAGCTTTCCAAAATTATGCAGCGTCTGGCGGATTTAGGCTATAGCGCTATGCCGTATGAGCAAAATATCGCAGAGCAAATCGCTAATAAATCAAATAAAGCCATGCTCTATAAGATTGGATTTGCAGCCTTTACCATGATGAATCTATTATGGATTTCTATTGCCCTATATACCGGGGCTAGCGAGGGCAAGTATCATCAGTATTTTCAGTGGCTAGGCTTTGCCTTGGCGACACCTACGTTGTTTTATTCAGGCGCCGGATTTCTAAAAAGCGCTTATAGCGGACTTAGAAATGGTTTAATGAACATGGATGTTCCGATTAGCATCGGCGCACTCACCACCTATTTTTACTCGGTCTATGTGCTGCTCGGATTTTCAGCTAAGGGTGAGGTGTATTTTGATACAGTGGTGAATTTTATATTTGTGATTTTAATTGGGCGTTATTTAGAAAGTTCGGCCAAAAAATCTTCTATTTCGGCTTCCAGTTCTTTGCAACAACTGCAGCCTAAAGTGGGTCTGGTTATTAAGGATAAGGGTGAGATTATTACCCCGATTGGCGCGATTAATATTAATGATCGAGTGTTAATCAGACCGGGTGAGCGAATTCCGGTTGATGGTAAAGTTCTGTCAGGCATGAGTGAAACTGATGAATCGCTAATCAGTGGTGAATCTCAGCCTGTGGCAAAAGAGTTAGGCGACGAAGTTTTTGCTGGCTCGGTTAATGGCCAAGGCGCTTTAGAAATCTCGGTCACCAAAACACTTAAACAGTCTGTACTCGGTAAGATTGTGGGTTTGGTTGAAAATACCCAGCACAATAAAAGTGCTGTGGTTTGTAGCATTGATCGAATTATTCCATATTTTGTTGGCGTTACAATCTTTCTCGCACTTGCCACATTTGTTTATTGGTATCCACAAGATTTTGATTTAGCATTATTAAGTGCCACGAGCGTTCTTATTATCACCTGTCCATGTGCTTTTGGGCTGGCAACCCCTATGAGTATTGCTGTGGCGAGTGGTGCCGCTATTAAGGACAAAATGCTAATTAAGAATAGTGACGCGCTTGAAGTTTTAAATCAGACTGATTGGGTGGTTTTTGACAAAACAGGTACACTTACATTGGGTGAGTTCAAGGTTGAACAAATAGTAAGCCCTAATGCTAAAAAATCTGATTTAATCCGTATTATGGCGAGTATTGAAAAGTATTCAGAACATCCCTTAGCGCAAGCTATTGTGGATGAAAATCAACAGGATTTACTAACCGTACAAGATTTTCAATCTACACCAGGCCAAGGAGTTAGTGCCAGTATTGGTGGTGTTGTTTATAGAATCGGCAAATTGTCATTTGTGAGCAACAACCAGCCAATGGATGTTAAGATATTGACAAGTTCGCAACAAATTGAAGCGCAAGGTGCTAGCTGTATTTGGTGTTCAAAACAAGACCAAGTATTAGGATTTGTGGCATTATCTGATCAGATTAAAACAGATGCCAAGGCTACAATTTCCCAACTGCTGAGTATGGGTAAGCAGGTAAGTATTTTGAGTGGCGACAGCCAAGCAGTTACTCAAAAAGTAGCTAATTATTTGGGCATTAAATATGTCGTAGCTCAAGCCTTGCCAGAAGATAAAGCGAGCTACATTAAAAAATTACAGCAACAACATACTGTTTTAATGATTGGCGATGGGGTGAATGATGCGCCGGCATTAGTGCAAGCTGATACCAGCATGGCGATTGGCTCTGGCAGTGATGTGTCGGTTAATCATGCAGACGTGGTATTATTAAAATCGACACTATCACCAATTTTAGCGATGATTACCTTGGCTCAGCGAACTAGCCAAACCATTAAACAAAACATCACCTTTGCATTGCTATACAATGCATTGATGGTGCCCTTGGCAATGATGGCTAAAGTAACACCGCTGTTTGCAGCTATTGTTATGCCTATTAGTTCGCTCATTGTGATTGGCAATGCAGCGCGACTTCGAAAGAAATAAAAAACAAACTGTTAAAAAATAAAGCGCTACAGATACAAATAGTATATAATTCGTTCTCTTTCGAGATTTATTCTTATTTACAAACATCAAAACAGATATTCATCCTAATTATGACGCCGTTAAAGTAATTTGCTCATGCGGAAACACTTTTGACACTCGTTCAACAATAGGCAAAGAAGAGTTACACTTAGATGTATGTTCAAGCTGCCACCCTTTTTACACAGGTAAGCAAAAAATTATGGACAGTGCTGGTCGTGTTGAGAAGTTCAAATCACGTTTTGGCGCATTTAAACGATAAGTTTAATCGAGTCGATTCGAGCAAAAAGCCACATTTATGTGGCTTTTTTTATACCTGATTGAATAGGATATAAAGCTAAATATCGTTATAATTATGACATTAATTTTTTATCTTAAATTTTATGTCATTTGATTATATTAATGCCCTATTAAAGAAACCAACAGCACGTACGCCAATTTGGGTGATGCGTCAAGCAGGGCGTTATTTGCCCGAATATCGAGCAACGCGTAAACAGGCAGGCGATTTTATGAGCTTGTGTAAGAATCCTGAGCTTGCTTGTGAAGTGACTATGCAGCCGATGGATCGCTTTGATTTAGACGCGGCTATTTTATTTTCAGATATTCTTACCATTCCTGATGCGATGGGTTTAGGGCTGTACTTTAGTGAGGGCGAAGGGCCAAAATTTGAAAGACCAATACAAACTTTGGCTGATATTGAAGCTATTCCTGCAGAGGTTAACAACAATCTAACTTATGTGTTTGACGCTGTTTCAACCATCAAGTCTGCTTTAGGTGCACGTGCGCCACTCATTGGCTTTAGCGGCAGTCCGTGGACTTTGGCCACTTACATGATTGAAGGTGGCAGCAGCAAAGCTTTTGCCAAGACCAAAGCCATGCTTTTTAACGAGCCAAAAATGCTGCATTTATTGTTAGATAAACTTGCCAATAGTGTGATTTCTTATCTTAATCAACAAGTGCAAAGCGGTGCCGATAGTCTAATGGTGTTTGATACTTGGGGAGGGGTTTTGTCTAAACAAAACTATCTTGATTTTTCATTAAGCTATATGCAAAAAATTGTAAATGGCGTTAAGGAAAAAAATCCGCATACGCCAATCACTTTGTTTAGTAAAAATGGCGGTAAACATCTAAGTGAAATTTCTGCAACAGGTTGTGATGGTGTTGGTATTGATTGGACAGTTGAACTAGCAGATGTCGAGCGTCAAATTGGTGACAGAGTGGCCATTCAAGGTAACCTGGATCCAGCCGTCATGTATGCCACACCGGAGGTTGTCAGGGCAGAGGTGAAAAAAGTATTAGACCAGTTTCAAGGCGACACTGGCCACATTTTTAACTTAGGGCACGGCATTACGCCAGATGTTGATCCAGAGAACATGAAAGTTCTTGTCGATGCCGTACACGAATTTAGCGCTAAATAATTATGTCAAGATTATCATCAGTATTTGCCAATCTACCGCAAGGGCGTAAAGCCTTTATCCCTTTTATTACAGCCGGCGATAGTGGCTTAGATAACACTTATGAGCTTATGTTGACTTTGGTTGCCAATGGTGCCGATGTGATCGAGCTAGGTGTGCCGTTTTCCGATCCAATGGCCGACGGTCCTACGATCGCCAAATCCCACGAACGCGCCGTGGAATCAGGTGTGAGTTTGCGAGATGTGCTCGCTTTGGTTAAAAAATTTAGAGCTGTTGATAACACTACCGCTGTTGTATTGATGGGTTACCTGAATCCAATTGAGGTTTATGCTTCACAAAACACCACAGAAAAAAGCGCCTATCATGCGTTCGCTGCAGATGCAAGTGCAAGTGGCGTTGATGGTGTTCTGGTGGTCGACATGCCGCCTGAAGAAGCCCACGATCTCAAGCAGAGTCTTGATGCAGCAGGGGTTGACTTTATCTTTTTAGTGGCGCCAACAACTAGTGATGCACGTATCGAATTTTTAGCCACAATCGCTTCGGGTTTTGTCTACTTTGTGTCACTCAAGGGCGTCACAGGTGCAGGGCATTTAGATATAGATGCTGTTAAGCACAATTTATCTAGAATTAGACGATATATTAGTTTGCCTGTGGGTGTAGGCTTTGGTATTAAAGATGCTAAAACAGCCAAAGCTATTTCTGAAAATGCGGATGCTGTCATTGTTGGCTCATCATTGGTTGCTTTTGTTGAACAATATGCAAACGATAAGGATAAAATGTTGGAAAATGTTGGAAAATTAGCAAATGAAATTTCCTCCGCTATTAAATAATTAGAACAAGGACTTAGACATGAGCTGGCTAGAAAAAATCCTACCCTCAATTACGAATGTTGTTAAAAAGAACATCCCAGAAGGCTTGTGGAGCAAGTGTCCAAAATGTGAGGCGACACTTTATGTTGAAGAGTTAAAAGAAGCGGTTTATGTTTGTCCAAAATGTGATTATCACATGCGTATTTCAGCTAGAGTGCGCCTTGAAAGTTTTTTAGACGAAGATGGTCAAGAGGAAATCGCACCCAATTTAGTCGCTGTTGACCCTTTGAAGTTTAAAGACCAGAAAAAATATAAAGATCGTTACTTACAAGCTCAAAAGGCCACTAATGAAAAAGATGCGTTAGTCGTTAAAAAAGGCACTTTGAATGGTTTGCCCGTTGTTGCCGCTGCTTTTGAGTTTAAATTTATGGGCGGTTCAATGGGATCTGTAGTTGGCGAAAAATTTGTTCGTGCTGCGCAAGAAAGTATTAACACCAAGGCCCCGCTTATTTGTTTTTCTGCATCAGGCGGGGCACGCATGCAAGAAGGCCTGTTCTCGCTTATGCAAATGAGCAAGACCTCTTTAATGGTTAAACTATTAAGCGACAAAAAAGTGCCGTTCATTTCCGTTTTAACTGACCCAACTATGGGCGGTGTTTCGGCCAGTTTTGCAATGTTAGGCGATGTTCATATTGCTGAGCCAAATGCTTTAATTGGTTTTGCAGGCCCCAGGGTAGTTGAACAAACTGTGCGTGAGGAGCTGCCTGAAGGTTTTCAGAGAAGTGAGTTTTTACTAGAAAAAGGCGCGATTGATTTGATCGTTCATCGCCATGATTTACGCCAACAAGTTCACACCCTATTAAGCGCAATGACGTTTAATAATGGCTAAATACTCGATTCATTACAAACTTAGCCATGCCAATGGCGCAGTGGTAGATGAAGCTTGGGATGAACCTTTAGTGTTTGAGATAGGTGATGGACAGCTTGATCCTTGTTTAGAAAAGTGCGTGCTTGATGCTACATTGGGTGAATTACAAACTTTTTTATTAGGCGCATCCGAAGCCTTTGGTGAGCGCTATGATGAAGCGTTTCAAATGATGGCACGTGATGATTTTCCTCCTGATTTTAATTTTGAACTAGATGCGGCAGTTGAGTTTAAAACGCCCACAGGAGATGCTTATGTTGGTTGTATTGACCAGATCGAAAAGGATCAGGTGAGAGTCAACTTCAACCATCCACTTGCAGGTGCCGATGTGGCTTTCCAAGTCAAAATTCTTGACATGGTTTCGTGAAAATTCTATTAGCTAATCCTCGCGGGTTTTGTGCGGGCGTTGATCGTGCAATTGAAATTGTTGAGCGCGCGTTGAGTTTGCATGGCGCACCAGTTTATGTACGTAATGAAGTTGTACATAATAAGTTTGTAGTCAACGACCTTAAGTCTAAAGGTGCTATTTTTGTTAAAGAGATATCTGAGGTGCCCGACCAACAAGTGGTTATTTTTAGCGCACATGGCGTTTCACAGCAAGTTCGCACCCAAGCTCAAGATATTAAATCTATTGTTTATGATGCAACTTGTCCTTTGGTGACCAAAGTGCATAAAGAAGTGGCACGTAAGCAAAAGCAAAATCATCAAGTTATATTAATCGGGCACAAGGGGCATCCTGAAGTAGAGGGAACTTTAGGACAAGCCAGCGCAGAGAGTCCAGTCGCTTTGGTTGAAAATAGTGAAGATATTGATCAGTTGGATCTAAAGGATGGTGTTGATATTTCTTACACCACTCAAACCACCTTGTCTGTAGACGACACTCAACATATTGTGGACCGCTTAAAAAATAAATTCCCTCATATTCGCGCACCTAAAAAAGATGATATTTGCTACGCCACACAAAACCGTCAAGATGCTGTTAAGATGCTAATGCAATCTGCTGATGTTTTATTAGTATTAGGTTCTAGAAATTCCTCTAATTCAAATCGTTTGCGTGAGATTGCTGAAAAAATGAAGTTACCTGCTTATTTAATTGATGGAGCTAATGAGATCAAAAGAGATTGGATAAAAAATGCCAACATTGTGGGTGTAACAGCCGGTGCTTCTGCGCCAGAAATTTTGGTACAAGAGGTGGTCAGCTATTTATATGACCACGGTGCTAGCGAGTTGCAAGAGCTCAGCGGCGCCCAGGAGAATGTTCACTTTCCTGTGCCCGAAGAATTAAGACGGAAGCAATAAATAGATATAAATTTATTTTAAAAAAATAGCCACAAACTTATATTATTTTTTAATAAGTCAGGCTTGTGAGGTTTTTTCGCCTCACTTGGAAAATATCAGAAAAGGAGAATAGAAAACATGGAAAAAACAGCACTTATTTGTGGCTCGTACGCCTTTGATTCAATCATGGTCTTTCATGATCAGTTTAAAAACCATATCTTGCCAGACAAGGTGCATATGTTGAACGTCTCGTTTTTGGTACCTACCATGCGTAAAGAATTTGGTGGGTGTGGTGGTAATATTGCCTACAACCTACATTTGCTCGGTGCAAACTCTATACCTATGGCAACAGTTGGCGAAGACTTTACGCCTTACATGCACTGGATGGAAAAACACCATATGAATACTACGCATATGAAAGTGATTAAGGGAAGCTACACAGGCCAAGCTTTTATCACTACAGATATGGATGACAACCAAATTACCGCTTTTCATCCTGGCGCGATGAGCAACTCACATGAAAACAAAGTCAGTGATGTGAGTGTTGCAGATATTGGTATTGTTTCCCCAGATGGGCGTGACGGTATGATTGAGCATGCTCAGCAATTTGTAGATGCTCAAGTGCCTTTTATTTTTGACCCGGGCCAAGGCATGCCGATGTTTTCTGGTGAAGAGCTTATTAAGTTTATTGAGCAGGCAACTTATGTTGCGGTTAATGATTATGAGTCGCAAATGTTGCAAGATAAAACCGGGCTTGACTTAGAAACTATTGCCTCCAAAGTGACAGCCTTAATTATTACCAAAGGCGCCCAAGGTAGTGAGATCCATGCCAATCATGAAGTGATTCAAATCGCCCCTGCAAAAGCGCTTGCCACAAAAGACCCAACAGGCTGTGGAGATGCGTATCGAGCTGGCTTATTGTTCGGTATTATGAATGAAATGAGCTGGAAAACGACGGGTCAGTTGGCAGGTCTTCTAGGTGCAGTTAAAGTTGCACATCTTGGCACTCAAAACCACGCTTTTACTTTAGAAGATATCGAGAAACTTTATCAGGATAATTATGCCGAAGCTTTATTTTCATAGGGTTATTTAACCCTTGTTAATACCATACTTAAATAATAGGTTATACAAGGATATAATAGTTTATAATACACTCTGTTATTAAGTCCTTTGAGGAGAGGTAAAAGAAAAAAATGAAAGCATTAAAAAAATTATTTGAATTAAGACGTTCGCTAGACAGTTATGAGCGTGAAATGGGTTTTGACAAATTGTCAGAAGTAGAAAAAGCAGTGTTAGAGTTTGTGATGCATTCTGAAGATGCTAACATCACTAGAATTACAAAAGACGCATACTTTTCAAAATACTCTCTCTCTACGATCAAAAGAGCTGTAGGCGTATTATTGAGTGAGAAAATTATTACCGCAACACAGTCTAGTGTCGATAAGCGCTCAATGATTCTTAGCTATAATCGCTAATACGCATTGACCAATCAGCCATCAAATCCAATTAATCATGCGACAGCATGGGGTGGTGGCTTAAAACTTCAGATCAAAGACTATTTGTTAGAAAATACCGTTGCATTTGCAATGGTATTTTTAAGTGCGTACATCATGATCTGGTTTGGCACGTTCGAAGCTGAAGTGGGACATTATCTGTATTTGCCGCTCGGTGCAAAAATACTCATGTATCTGCTATTTGGCTATCGCGTATTTCCAGGGGTTATCGCTGCTTGTTTTGTTAGTGGCGTTGTTTTAATGAATTCTTGGAGCGGTAACTTGTTCATTGGCATGATGTCAGCTTGTGCTGGTGCAGTTGCTCCAATTGTTGCTATGTGTATTATGAAACAAACGCGAGTAAGTAATTTTTCTAATTTGGGAAAAATTGATTTTCGCCATGTTTTGTTTTTAATTTTATTTACATCAGTCATTAAGACGTTACTTAAGTTCTTTGTATATATGCAAGATATTACGCTCAATATTAACGTAGTAACTTTCATTACTCATTATATTGCAGGCGATGTTATAGGGGCTTTGGTGGTAATTTATATTGCCCTACATATTATTACCCCTATATTAGGACGGTCTTTGAGTCAAAAATAAGACTATTTATAACCTATAATAAGAGCCATATTATCTGTAGGTTTTGTAAATGCTCACCATTAACGCCTTTATTGCTTTAATTGTTTTCGCCACCTCATTTTTAATGACATGGTTGAGCGGCGTAGATATTGCCATAGGAAATTATCTTTGGCTTCCAATAGGTGCAAAAATTTTAGCGTTTTTACTATTTGGACTTTGGGCTTTTCCTGGTGTGTTAGTCGGCTCGTTAATGAGCGGTTTTTTATTGTATGATTTTGCGAGTGTTAATCCTATTTATGGCCCATTAGGAAGCCTAGTCGGAGTTGTTGCACCGATGTTGGCTATCATTATTATGCGATTTTTTCGCTTGTCCAATTTTTTTAATGAAGAGCAGAAAGTTCAGTTTGGGCATGTAATATTTTTAGTAATATTATCAGCATTTATAAATACACTGTTTAAGTTGTTTATTTATCTGAATAAAGTCACCCATTTAGATGGTCAAACAATAGATGCAGTTCAGTTTATACAAAGCTATTTAGTGGGCGATATTATTGGTGGTATAGTCTTTATCTATATTGCTTTTAAATTTTTTAGCCCACAATTGTTGAAAAATAAGCTAATTTAGCTTTTTTAGTAAATTTTCAACCAGCTCAATACGCCTGATATCTTCAGGCATCGATTCTTTGATAATTAACTGATTTTGACCCTTGAGTTGGTAGTTTTTCGGCTGTTTTTGGATTAATTGAATGATTTTTATCGGTTCAATGGTGTTTTTAGAGCCAAAAGTGATGATAGCTTTGTCTTCATAGAGGTTAATTTCATCAATTCCTATTTTTTCGCAAAAAAGCTTGAGTCGCGTATTGGCAAAAAGATGTTTAGTAGAATCGGGCAATAAGCCAAAACGATCTATCATCTCAATTTGCAATTCTTTTAGCTCATTATTGGTTTTACAGCTGGCAATACGTTTATACAATACTAAGCGTTCATGTACATCTTCCAGATAACTTTGAGGGATGATAGAAGGCAAACCACAATCAATTTGAATTTCATGATTAATCGGATCATCCAGGTTAATCTTGCGCCCAGATCTCATCGCATCAATCGTGCGCTTGAGTAAATCGTGATAGAGGTTAAAACCAATTTCACTAATTTTTCCTGACTGGTTGTCTCCGAGCAAATCGCCTGCGCCGCGAATTTCTAAATCGTGGTTCGCCAGCATAAAACCAGCACCTAGTTCCTCTAAAGATTCGATTGCGTCTAGGCGTTTTTTGGCATCTTTAGAGAGTGATTGATGTGATTTAATGACCAAATAAGCATATGCGCGATGATGCGATCGCCCTACACGTCCGCGTAGCTGATGTAGTTGTGCGAGTCCAAAATTTTGAGCATTATTAATGATGATGGTATTTGCATTAGGAATGTCAATGCCAGTTTCAATAATTGTAGTACAGACCAAAATTTGAAAACGTGCATGATAAAAGTCACTCATGATTTGTTCTAATTCTCGCGTTGGCATTTGTCCGTGAGCAATACGCACGTGTACATTAGGCATAAGATCTGATAGGCTTTGCGCCATATTGTCAATTGAGTCAATATCATTATGCAAAACAAAAATCTGCCCGCCTCGGTGCAGTTCGCGCGTAATGGCCTCTTTGATATTTTCATCTTGCCATTCTTGAACAAAGGTTTGAATAGCGCTGCGTTTGGCAGGCGGCGTGGCAATGATAGAAAGCTCTCGTAGTGAGCCAAGCGCCATATTAAGTGTGCGTGGAATAGGTGTGGCGGTCATGGTGAGAATATCGCTTTGACCACGAAGTTTTTTTAATGCTTCTTTTTGCTTAACACCAAATCGATGCTCTTCGTCGATAATCACCAGTCCTAAGTTTTTGTACTTAATACTGCTCTGAATAATTTTATGCGTACCAATAACAATGTCAACTTGTCCCGTGTTGAGTTTTTCAATAATGAGTTTTTGCTCTTTTGGTGTTTGAAAGCGTGAAAGTGCGGCAATTTCTACTGGATAATTTATAAACCGATCAACAAATGATTGGTAGTGCTGGTTAGCCAGTAGTGTGGTGGGTACCAAAATAGCAACTTGCTTGCCACTATCAACGGCCAAAAATGCAGCGCGCATGGCAATTTCCGTTTTGCCAAATCCAACGTCGCCACAAACCAAGCGATCCATCGGTTTGTTTGAGCGCATATCTGCTAATACTTCACCCATGGTTTTAAGCTGGTCAGGCGTTTCTTCAAAAGCAAAGCTTGACACAAAAGATGTATAAGCATCATTAGGCTCTGGAAAGGAAAAACCAGTTTGCGATTCACGCTTGGCATAAATTTCCAAAAGTTCGGCGGCAACATCATGAAGTGCTTCGCCGGCTTTTTGTTTGGCTTTGCTCCATTGCGGTGTGCCTAATTTATGTAAGGGTGCACTATCAGGTGAAGCGCCGGAATAGCGAGAAATTAGATTTAGCGAAGTCATGGGCACCATTAGCTTAGCGCCGCCAGCGTATTCTAATTGTAAAAAATCTTGAGATTGAGCATCATAGGTTTGGGTTTTTAAGCCTAAATAGCGCCCCACCCCGTAGTTTTCATGCACGATTGGATCGCCTGTTTTAATCTCGACTAGACTCTTAATCGCTTCGTCAAAATCTTTGTGTTTAGCGCGACGCCTACGTTGTTGCTGTACTACTTCTTGGCCAAATAGATTATCCTCAGTAATAACAGCCAGCTCACGACTCAATAACCCTTGGGATAGCGGTTGATTAGTAATATTGAGCAGCGTATCGTTGGCAGTAAAATGCACCCAATTTTTGACGTTTTGCGCCTCAAGATTGTGATTTTTTAATAACTCTTCTAATATGCTTTGGCGACCATGAGATTCGCAGACGATGAGTATTTTTTCTTTAAAGCGCGCCACAAAACTTGATAATTTGGCTAATGGGTTTTTGGCTTGCGGATCAATGCGAAGTGGTGGTAGAAGTTTTGAAGAGAAATTTAAATGCCCAGGCTTGTCCTCGAGTTTTGAAGGGCTAATGATGAGTTGTGGGTGTTTTTTAATGGCAGAGAATAAGTTATCTTTACTCAGAAAAACACGGTTAATAGCCAGTGGAGGGCGCTCTAGGTCTTGCTGAGCATGAGTAAATCTAGATTGGATGTCTGCGTAAGTTTGATCAACTAATGTTGAAAATCCAACAAAAGTTGCAATCGTTATTGTATTGGGCAGATAGTCAAACAGAGTATTGGTGGCATTAAAAAATAGAGGCAAGTAAAACTCAATACCACCCGGCAGACGACCTTCACTAATTTCACGATAAATAAAACCCTGCCCACCAAAGGTTTGTTCGTAGTTTTGTTTAAATAAATCGATACTGGCTTGGTCGGTAGAAAATTCGCGCGCTGGTAAGAGTGCAATGGCGTCTACTTGCGATTCACTGCGCTGGGTTGAGGTGTCAAAAGTGCGAATGGTTTCTATGTCTTGGTCAAATAAGTCAAGTCGATAAGGTTTGCTTGCACCCATTGGATACAAGTCAATTAGCGAACCACGAATGTTAAATTCACCATGCTCCATGACTGTGGTAACGCGGTTATAGCCAATTTTTAATAGTTTTTCACTGAGTGCTGCAGGGTCGATCGCATCGCCAATTTTGAGATCAAAGCTGTATTTTTCACTAAATTCAATTGGACACAAATGGGAGAATATTGTCTCCAAAGTGGTGATGACAATGCCGTTGTTTAGCTGTCTAAGTTTTGAGAGTGTAGCGAGGCGATTTGAGGTGATATCTGGATGAGGCGAAAATTGATCATAGGGCAATACTTCCCAGTTATCAAATTTAAGAATATCTAGCGTATCGTTATAAAAATTTAGAGATTCATAAAGTGTGTCTTGATGAGCGATATCATTTGCAATTAACAGAACAACTTGGGGTTTTTGTTGAATATGTTCGACTATTGCCAGTGCATCGGCACTGCCATATAAAGAGCCCCAATAGGTTTTCAAGCCCGCTTTTAAAAAGGGAGAGTTATCCGGATATAAATAAGCCATGATGTTAGAGCGGTGAGCTGAGAACGTCTATGCCTTCGTTATCTAAGAGTTGAATTAGCTGGATAAGCGGAAGACCAATGAGCGTATTAGGATCATCACCTTCAAGGCGACTAAACAAACTAATCCCCAGGCCTTCTGATTTAAAACTGCCAGCACATTGATAGGGCTGTTCTTTTTTTAGGTAGTTGTCAATTTGTGTAGATGTTAAATGCCTAAAAACAACTTTATAAGTTTCGACAATTGTTTGCATATTGCCGCTATTTGTATTTAAAAGGCACAAACTTGTCATAAATGTGACTGTATTTCCAGAACAGGCACTAAGCTGCTTACTAGCGTTTTCATGGGTGTGTGGTTTGCCTAGAACAGCATCTTGTGCGCCTAGGCCATCTTGTAGTGTGGCTAGTTGGTCTGAAGCGATAATAAGCCCCTGATGGGATTTTGCCACTTCCTGTGCTTTATCTTGCGCCAATCGGTAAACCAACTGTTCGGGTGTTTCGTTGGGTTGTCTAGATTCATCGATATTGGGAGACTCTGTTGAAAATTCAAGACCTAGCTTGCTCAACAGTGTCTGGCGAAAAGGGGAAGATGAAGCGAGAATTAATGCCACGAGTGTTACCGGTGTTTGTAAAATAGAGGTTATTTTACGTTATTTAAGGCTTTTTCATGCGCTTATCAATTATTGTAGCAATGGATGACAATCAGTTGATTGGCAAGGATAATGCTCTACCTTGGCATTTGCCAGCTGATTTAGGTTATTTTAAAAAAACTACCACTGGAAAAACTGTACTTATGGGGCGCAAAACATATGAGTCTATTGGTTTTGCCTTGCCCAATCGACGCAATGTAGTCGTGAGTCGAAATTCCGACTTTAGTGCAGCAGGCTGCGAGGTTGTTAGTAGTATTGAAGCGGCACTTGAGCTGGCTAAAGAAGACGATGAAGTAATGATTATGGGTGGTGCTTCTTTTTATGAGCAACTATTGCCAAGTGTTGAGCGTTTGTATATTACCCAGATTGAAGGCACTTATGCAGGTGATGCATACTTCCCAAATTTTAATCGGGACGATTTTGTGGAAAGTTTTAGGCAGTCGCATCAGCCAGATGAGAAAAATCAACATACTTACCATTTCACTATTTTGGATCGTAAATAAGCTAACTTTTACGTTAGACAATTAAGCGTTCAGTTTGAGAGACTGTGTTTTTAATAAAGTTTTTATAGGGGTTTTTGTATGCGTTCATTAGTTGTTATATTATTATCAGCCGTATTGCTTTCTAGCTGTGTTCTTACGAAAGTAGTTACTGTGCCAATGCGAGTGGGTGGCGCGGTTATTTCTGTCATTCCAGTGGTTGGCGAGGGGATTGATGAAGCGATTGACGAAGCAGCTGATGTCATCGATGCTGTACCGATTTAAAGAATTAAACGCTATAAAAAAGGCTGCCTATTGGCAGCCTTTTTTGTGATTTAGCTATTTTCTGGCATTTTCAGCCAAAACTCGTTTGTAATCTTTTGGCATCACTTTAATGAAATGCTTCATTTCTTCATCCCAATTATCTAGGATTCTTTGAGCCACTGATGATCCTGTATATTGAACGTGCTCAGAGATGAACACGCGAAGCTCTGATTGTGCCTCTGCATCCATTGGGTCTAAGTCAATCATAACAGGGTTGACCATATCTTTAAATGTATTGTTTGGATTGTAAACATAAGCAATACCGCCACTCATGCCTGCGCCAAAGTTACGACCTACTTCGCCCAAAATAACCACACGACCACCAGTCATATACTCACAACCATGATCGCCAATTCCTTCGACCACTGCAGTAACTCCTGAGTTACGTACACAGAATCGTTCTGATACACAGCCAGATAAGTAGATTTCACCACCTGTTGCACCGTAGCCACAAACATTGCCAGCAATGATTTCATCTTCGGCATTAAAAGTTGAATTCTTAGGTGGGTAAACAATAACCTTGCCACCCGACAAGCCTTTACCAACATAATCATTGGCGTCACCTTCTACTTCCAAGGTAATGCCTTTCGCGGTAAATGCACCCAATGATTGACCAGCAGAACCTGTAAATTTTACATGTACACTATCATCTGCCAGTGTGTTACCGCCACGCGCTTTAACTAGTCGCGATGACAACATAGCGCCAACTGCACGATCAACGTTAGTAATCTTGCTGGTTATTTGTACATTCTCAGCGCTATCAATGACTGGCTTAGCTTGCTCAAAAAGTGTGTTGTCGAGTTGTAACTCGAGCTGATGGTCTTGGATTTCAGTTTGGTATGTATCTGTATTTGCATGTGGTTTTTGTGCAGGCGTTAACAGAGCGTCAAGATTGATTGTGCCTTGTTTCCAATGTTTGATTGCTTTATTCATCTCTAGCATGTCTACACGACCAATCATTTCATTCACGGTTTTAAATCCTAGATCTGCCATGATTAAGCGAAGTTCTTGTGCTACCATAAAGAGGTAATTTACAACATGTTCTGGTTTGCCAGTAAATTTTTTGCGCAATTCTTTGTCTTGCGTGGCAATACCCACCGGACAAGTATTAAGATGACATTTACGCATCATAATACAGCCCATTGTAATGAGTGGGGCTGTTGAAAAGCCAAATTCTTCTGCGCCAAGTAATACGCCAATGGCCACATCTCGGCCTGTTTTTAACTGACCATCTGTTTGAATGACAACGCGTGAGCGCAGATCATTCATCACGAGAGTTTGATGTGTTTCAGCCAAACCAAGCTCCCACGGCAATCCAGCATGCTTAATACTAGTGAGTGGTGATGCACCAGTACCACCATCATGCCCAGCAATAACGATATGATCTGATTTTGCTTTAGTCACGCCGGCTGCAATTGTACCTACGCCCACCTCTGCAACGAGTTTTACACTAATGCGCGCTTCAGGATTAGAACGCTTAAGATCAAAAATAAGTTGAGACAAATCTTCGATCGAATAGATATCGTGATGTGGCGGTGGAGAAATTAAGCCTACGCCTGGGGTTGAATGGCGAATGGCGGCAATCCCTTCGTCTACTTTTGAGCCAGGCAATTCGCCACCTTCACCAGGTTTGGCGCCTTGTGATACTTTAATTTGGATTTCATCAGCGTTATTAAGGTAGTCAATGGTGACACCAAAACGTCCTGAAGCTACTTGTTTAATAGCGCTTCGGCGCGAATCGCCATTGGCATCTGGTGTCCAGCGTTTTGCGTCTTCACCACCTTCACCAGTATTTGATTTACCACCTAAGCGATTCATTGCAATCGCAAGAGACTCATGAGATTCAGCTGAAATTGAGCCAAAGCTCATCGCTCCTGTGGCAAAGCGTTTAACAATTTCTTGAGCAGATTCAACATCATCAATGTCAATTGGATTGCCTTTTTTAAAGGACATAAGTCCACGTAAGGTTGAATTGCGCGTGCCTTCTTCGTTGGCATGCTTCGCAAAAGCCCAATAAGCGGATTCATCATTATTTCGGGCTGCTAATTGTAAATTGGAAATTGTTTTTGGATCCCACATGTGTTGTTCACCGCCACTTCGCCAATGGTACTGACCCTTGTTATCCAAAGAAATAGCGTTATAAGCGTCATGATGGCGTTTTTCACCTTCGGCTTGTAGAATGTCAAAGTTAACCCCATCAATACGTGATGCGGTTTCAAAGAAGCATTTGTCCATTACTTCTGGTGCTAAGCCGACTGCCTCAAAAATTTGCGCACCTTTGTACGACTCTAATGTAGAAATACCCATTTTGGCCATCACTTTTAACATGCCTTTGGCAACACCTTTACGGTATGACGCGATAATAGCGTCATCACTCTCTGCATCAATCATGTTGTCGCGACGTGCCTGCCAAAGCGCCTCAAAAGCTAAGTATGGATTGATTGCATCTGCGCCAAAGCCAGTCATTAGGCAGAAATGGTGTACTTCTCGAGCTTCACCTGTCTCAACAATGATACCCACTTGTGTTCGCTCAGAGCTGGCAACCAAATAGCGGTGTAATGCTGAAGAAGCTAAAAGACTCGAAATAGCAACACGGTTACTACCAATATTACGATCTGATAAGATAATTAAGCTATGTCCGTCTTTAATGGCTTTTGAGCCTTGGGCGCAAATCTCATCAAGTAGGGTGGAAATTTTCTTATCTTCGTTAATATCGTAAGTGATATCAATAGTTTTACTAGTCCAGCCTAGGTGATTACAATGCCTAAGTGCTGCTGTCTCTTCATTAGTTAAAATAGGGTGGTCTACTACCAAACGGTGGGCGTTTTTAGGATTATTGGCTAAAAGATTACCTTCCGGGCCAATAGAACATCGCAATGACATGACCACTTCTTCACGAATTGAGTCAATCGCTGGATTGGTTACTTGGGCGAATAATTGCTTAAAGTAGTCATAAATAATGCGCGATTGGCTAGATAAACAAGCCAGTGCTGAGTCGTTACCCATCGAACCAACAGGATCGCGCAATTCATTGACCAGTGGTAATAGCATAAATTGCAAGGTTTCAGTGCTATAGCCAAATGCTTGCAGACGGTGAATTAAAGAATCTGGATGAAAGCCGTGCGCCTCTTTTTCACAGCCTAAATCTGACAGATGAATTTGTTGAGTATCTAGCCACTCTTGGTATGGGTTTTTGGCGGCAAATTCAGCCTTGATAGCTTCATCGTCAATAAGTTCGCCTTTGTCAAAATCAACTAAGAACATCTTACCTGGACGTAATCTGCCTTTGGTTTTAACATTGTCAGTTGCCACGTCAACAACACCCACTTCTGAAGCCATAATGACACGATCATCATGAGTTATATAGAAGCGTGAAGGGCGTAGACCATTTCGATCTAGTACCGCACCAATTTGATGGCCATCAGTAAAAGCGATTGAAGCAGGGCCATCCCATGGTTCCATGACGTTTGAGAAATACTCATAAAACGCCTTCTTTTCATTACTCATGTTGGTGTCATTCTGCCAAGCTTCAGGTACCATCATTAGTACTGCTTCTTGCAAAGATCGACCGTTCATCATTAAAAATTCTAATACGTTGTCAAAACTGCCTGAATCAGATACTTCTGTTTCAATAACAGGCAGTGTTTTTTCTAGATTGTCTGCAAATAATTCACTTTCGAGTGTTCCTTCACGAGCACGCATCCAGTTGAAATTACCTTGACGGGTGTTGATTTCACCATTATGCGACATGTAGCGACAAGGCTGTGCACGATCCCATGATGGAAAAGTGTTGGTTGAGAATCTTGAATGCACCATAGCCAGATAAGTTGCGTATTCTGGATTGGATAAATCTGAATAAAAATCCAATACTTGTGAGCCCATCAACATACCTTTGTAGATAATAATACTGGTTGATAAGCTACAGACATAAAACAACATTGCTTCGGATAGCGAGCTATCTGTGCGAATTGTATGTGATGTTTGCTTTCTTATAATAAATAAGGCACGCTCAAAAGCTTTGGTATCGATACCATTGGCTTTACCGATAATTAATTGTTTAATAATCGGTTGAGATTCTCTGGCAATCTCGCCAACATCAGCCTTTTTGGTGTCAACAGGCACGTCTCTCCAGCCAATCAATATTTGACCTTCGTTGGTTACAGCTGCTTCCATCAAAGCCATGCAATGCGCACGTTGCGCGCTATCTTGTGGCAAGAATACATTGCCTACACCATACTCACCTTGCGCAACTGTTTTTCCGAATAAAGCGTTAATTTCAGTCGTAAAGAAATTATGCGGAATATTGGTCAGAATGCCAGCGCCATCGCCCGTATTTGCCTCACAGCCACAACCACCACGATGGTCCATTCGGCTGAGCATTTCTAGTGCTTCTAGCGTGATCTGATGTGAAGGCTGACCTTTAACATGGGCAATAAAACCAACGCCACAGTTCTCTTTTTCATTGTTAGGTGAATAAAGACCGTGAGCTTTTGGTAGATGTAATAATGGGGTTTTCATAGGCTAAAATTTACAAAATAAAGATCGACAAAAATCTCTTAATTATAAACTAAAACACCTATTCATATCGCCTGAAATCCCCTAGTGTCAGAGTGCATTTGCGAGACGTTATCAGGTAGAATATTAATCCATCAATGATTAAAAAAATACAGTCATGCTAGCAATTATTTCTCCTTCTAAAACTCAAGATTTTTCCACACCTGATATACAGGACCACACCTTAACACGCCAATTGGACGAATCAGAAGTGTTGGTTAAAATCCTTAAACAGAAAAACCAAGAAGAGCTTTCTAAACTAATGTCGATTAGTGAAAAATTGGCTACATTAAATTACACACGCTTTCAAGATTTCTCCACTCCATTTAATTTTAACAATGCCAAACAAGCGCTGTTAGCCTTTAAAGGAGATGTGTATAACGGTATTGATGCGCCTAATTTATCCAAAAAAGACTTAACCTTTGCACAAGATAATTTGCGTATGCTTTCAGGCCTATACGGCGTGGTTAGACCATTAGATTTAATCGCTCCTTATCGCTTAGAAATGGGAACAAAACTAGCCAACCCTAGAGGTAAAAACTTGTATGAGTTTTGGGGTAGTAAAATCTCCGAACTACTTAATGAAGATGAATCAGAGGTGATTATTAATCTTGCTTCTAATGAGTATTTTAAAGGCATTGATAAAAAAACCTTAAAACCCAAAATAATTAATATTGTTTTTAAAGAGTTCAAGGGTGATAAATATAAAATTATCGGTATTTATGCTAAGCGTGCTCGCGGATTGATGGTGCAATACATAATTAAAAATCGCATTCAAAATTCGCAAGACTTGAAGTCATTTGCCATGGAAGACTATCGTTTTAAAGAGGAATTGTCAGACTCAACAACATGGGTATTTACACGCGGATAAAGCCCTTTATTCCACAGCAATCCTGTGTATTGTGTATGCAATATTCAGATTTATGCGTATGCACAGAATGCGCTAAAAGCCTAACAAATGCCATATTTCGATGCCAATCTTGTGCCACACCCTTAAGCAATCAGTTGCATTTTTGTGGCGCATGTTTGGCTCAAGCGCCGTTTTTTTCTAAAGCCTATACTGTGTATGGTTACTCTGGCAGTTGCACCACACTCATTAAGCGTTTTAAATTTGACAATCAGCTCTGTATTGGAGACTTTTTCGCGCACAAAATGTATGCTAAATATCTTGATATAGTCTTTGAACAAGGTGATTATGATGCGATCATTCCACTGCCTTTAAGCCGTCAAAGACTTCAGGAAAGAGGCTACAATCAAACTCACGAACTCTTAAGAATCATTGACAAAAAATCCAATATTTTGATTGATAAAAACAGTGTTAAGCGCACAAAGGCGACCCGCGCTTTATCCACGCTAGACCTGCAAGAACGACAAAGTGAAATTAAAAATGCCTTTAGTGCAAAACCCTTAAGTTACAAAAGAGTATTGCTAGTTGATGATGTTATGACTACTGGCTCAAGCCTTAACGAGTTGGCAAAAACTTTACTCAAAGCTGGAGTTGGCTCTTGTGATGTGCTGACGCTTGCACGTGCCTAATCTGACATTGTCGCTTAAAAGGTATTGATTTTTAAAAAGCACTAACGCCAGCAATGCCTTGAGCGCCTAGTTTAAGGGTTTTGTTTAAATCATTTAGGCTCATGCCACCGAGAAAATACACGGGAATATTGAGTTTTTTGACGACTTCTCCAGCAACTTCCCAGCCAATTGGCACGGTGTCAGGATGAGTTTGTGTGGTATGCACGGGGGAAATCACTATAAAATCAGCGCCCATTGCTTGAGCTTGTAAGGCCTGTGTTAAATCATGGGTTGAAACCCCAAGTAACTGATCATCAGCACAGGGTCTATCCTTTATTTTAAGCATCTCATTAGTAGTGAGATGCCAGCCGTTGCAATGGCTTTCTTTGAAAGTTTTGTTAGGAATGTTTAAAAGTAGATTTGTATTGTATTGTTTGCATTTGCTATAAAGTTGTTTGATAAAGTCGCTATTTATCACAACTTTGCTTCTAAGTTGAATCAGCTGAACACCCTGTTTTAGCTTTTCATCAAATTTTTCCATCCACGCTTTGCTTTGATGATTGCTTGATGGGGTAATCCAATATCTATCAGGCAGAGTGATGGAGCTGATAAAGGCTTTCATAGTTGGTAATAGTTTGTATTGGGATAAGCTTTTAATATCTACCCAGGCGATCGTTTGACCTTCAATGCCCTTGGGGCTGCCCTGATATCGATCGATACTATAAATACTTAGTTCTACAACCCTATCCGGGTATTGATAAACCATGGTTTGGTGGATGGATAAATCCGTAACGACCACACCCAACTCTTCATGTAACTCTCTGACAATGGCCGCTTCAGCAGATTCCCCGGGCTCGATTTTGCCACCAGGTAGCTCCCAAAAACCGCCCATAAATTGATGCGTTTGGCGCTTAGCAATGAGCATTTCATTGGCAGAATTTTGCAGTACGCCGACAACGGCATTAATTATCTTCATTTGAATAAGGAAATCACTATATCAATCCGGCACAACTTATAAAACACAAAAAACAGCACCTTTTTTCATTAAAAACTCTTTAAATAGCTAGCTATTCTCCTCATTTTTTTTGAACGGAGAATACACTATTTTCTGAATTCTCTAGCCGCACCGGGTTAATGTGGTGATCTCGCAAGCTAATGGTAAAATAGTCCTTATTTTAATTTGTAAGCCCTTTGAACATAGAACAAAAAATTCAAATACTCAAGCCGCATGCGCAATTACTTTCAGGTAATTTAATGGGTATTGAAAAAGAAGGCTTGCGCGTTTCTAAAAAAGGCGGCCTATCGCAAGCGCCACATCCCAGCGTTCTGGGTTGTGCGCTAACGCACCCTAATATTACGACGGATTTTTCTGAGTCTTTGCTGGAGTTGGTAACCCCGCCATTGTCTAGCGCGCGATTAGCGCTTGATTTTTTAAAAGATACTCAGCACTACCTATATTGTCGTCTGCCTAAGGATCAAAATTTTTGGCCAGCAAGCATGCCTTGTGTAATGCGTGGAAAAACCTATATTCCTATTGCCCAATACGGGACGAGTAATCGTGGCAAGATGAAAACGGTTTACCGCCAAGGTTTGGCAAATCGTTATGGCAGTGTGATGCAAGTAATTGCGGGTATTCATTTTAATTATTCATTCTGTGAAAGGTTTATTGAAAAATTTTGTGAATTGTCAGAAAACGAGCAAAATAAAGATGAGGCTTATATGGCGCTCACTCGAAATGTAGTTCGCTATGGCTGGATTGTGCCATATTTATTTGGTGCCTCACCTGCGGTTTGTAAATCATTTTTAAAAGGTTATCGCCAGCATTCTTTGGTTGAATTTAATGATTCAACTTTATATGAGCCTTACGCGACTTCTTTACGTATGGGCGACATTGGTTACCAAAACTTACGTGAAGATGAGGCAGGTGTTAAGGCTAACTATAATTCCCTAAGTCATTATGTAAACTCACTTAAAGCAGGCATGGCAACTCCGTGCAGCGAATATGAAAAATTTGGTATGAAAGCGGATGGACAATATCAGCAGCTAAATGCTAATACACTGCAAATTGAAAACGAGTATTACGCTTCTGTTAGACCCAAGCCTTTAATAGAGTCTGGAAAAAAGCCACTTGATAGTCTGAATGATAAAGGCGTTGCTTATATTGAGCTGCGCTCATTAGATATCAACCCTGCATTGCCAATGGGAATTGATGAAACACAAATTCATTTCTTGGAAGTGTTTTTACTATTTTGTCTCTTAAAAGATTCTCCTGCTATTTCCACCAGGGAGCAATTTGAAATTGACAGCAACGATCAGCTGATTGCTCATGAAGGTCGTCGGCCAAATTTAAAGCTTAAGCATCAGAAAAAAGAACTTTCAATTGCAGAATTTGGCGCCCAAATTTCTACCGACCTAAGCTTATGTGCAAGCTTATTTGACAAGTCATATGCACAAGCAGTAAGTGAGATTGTGAAGCGTTTTGACAACTCAGAGCTCACACCTTCTGCTCAAGTGTTAGAGCAAATGAAAAGCCAAGGGCAAGGATTTTTTGACCATATTAATACGTATGCCAAGCAATATCGTCAAGATTTTTTAGCTCAGGATATTAATCAGGCGCATTTTGATTATTTAGATGAACAAGCTGAAGCATCTTGTCAGCGTCAACGCGAAATTGAAGCGGCCGATACTTTGAGTTTTGATCAATATTTAGCACAATACTTTCATCAGGTTTGAATATGAATAATAACGAGACAACCATTTGCGCATTGGCCAGTAGTATTGGTAAGGGCGGTATTGGTGTGGTGCGTGTTTCTGGGTCGCTGAGTCAAAAAATTGCCAAGCATATGTTGGGTTTTGTGCCCAAGCCTCGTTATGCGCATTATGGGTCATTTTTTGACAACAATCATGTGGAAGTTGATCAAGGTATTGCACTGTTTTTCCCAGGACCAAATTCTTTTACCGGCGAAGACGTGCTCGAGTTTCAAGGCCATGGTGGCTTGAGTGTGATGCGTTCTTTAATTGAATCAGCTATTGCACTAGGTGCTCAGCCAGCTGAACCGGGTGAATTTTCCAAGCGTGCTTTTTTAAACGGAAAGATGGATTTGGTGCAGGCCGAGGCAGTGGCTGATATTATTGATGCTAGTTCTGAACAAGCTTCACGATCTGCACTTAGGTCTTTATCCGGCGTGTTTTCAAAACAGGTTAATACATTAACGCAGTCGATAATTAATTTGCGCATATTCGTGGAAGCAACCATTGATTTTTCAGATGAAGAAATTGACTTTTTGCAGTCTGAGCAGGTGCAAGCAAAAGCCCAAGCCATTAAAACTGAAATTCAAGAAATTTTATATGCTGCCTCACAAGGTGCTATTTTGCGCGAAGGTCTGAATGTGGCAATTGCTGGCAAGCCTAATGCGGGTAAATCGTCTTTATTAAATGCACTGACTCAACGCTCTAGTGCCATTGTGACTGATATTGCTGGCACTACTCGCGATGTATTGCGTGAAACTATACATATTAATGGTATGCCACTTAATATTATCGATACAGCTGGCTTGCATGAAAGCCAGGATGTGGTTGAGCAAGAGGGGATTAAGCGAGCGCGTAATGCAATAGCTCAAGCAGATGTAGTATTATTGATGTATGACGCCCAAGATAAAAACCCTGATTTTTCGATAGTGCCTGAAGCTGTCGA
>JAHZKM010000004.1 GCA_022600395.1 Pseudomonadota bacterium
CAAGCCTTGAGCGGCATTCGTACCCTCCAGACGAACAACAATTGGCAGATTAAGTCCAACTTTTTCAATGGCTTGAAGAATACCCTCTGCGATTAAATCACAACGCACAATGCCGCCAAAAATATTAACCAAAATACCTTTTACGTTGGCTTCAGTTTGAATCAGCTCAAACGCTTTAGCAACTCGCTCAGCCGTAGTACCGCCACCCACATCTAAAAAATTGGCTGGCGAGCCGCCATGGTGTTCGATTAAATCCATGGTTGCCATGGCTAAACCTGCGCCATTCACCATACAGCCAATTGTGCCGTCTAGTGAGATATAGTTAAGCTGATATTGGCTTGCTTCATTCTCTTTCTCGTCTTCTTGCGACATATCACGCATAGATGCAATTTCTTCATGTCGATAAAGCGCATTATCATCGAAATCAATCTTTCCGTCTAATGCCAATAGTGTATTTTCTGTTGTAGTAATAAGAGGGTTGATTTCAATTAAGCTGACATCTTTGGTGACAAAAATTTCATACAAACCCATTAAAGTGGTTACGAATTGCTCAGCCAGTGTATCTTTAAGATTTAGTTTTGTAGCGATATTTTCACAGTCATGAATGCTTAAAGCGCCTAGGGGGTCAACACCAAATTTGATAATTTTTTTCGGAGTTTCATGGGCGACCTTTTCAATATCCATGCCACCTTCAGTAGAAGCTAAAACAGTAATTTTTTGAGTTTGTCGATCCACCAAAAGACCCAGATATAGCTCGCGTTCAATATTTTGCCCACCTTCAATCAATAGTTGATTAACAGGGAGGCCTTTGGCATCGGTTTGCGGAGTTATTAAGTGAGTGCTTAAAAGCTTATGACAAGCGCTCTCAACTTCTTTGATTGAGCGACACAAAATAACACCACCACCTTTGCCACGCCCGCCTGCATGTACTTGTGCTTTAACCACCCAGGTATTGCCACCTAACTCGCTACAGGCTTGTGTGGCCTCGTTAGTGGAGTTAATTAAGACAGCTGAAGGCGTTTGAATGTTGTATTGTCTGAATAAGCCTTTCGCTTGGTATTCGTGTATGTGCATGAAAAAGTGCGTAAAATAAGATGCTTAAATTTTACACTTAATAGGTTAAAAAAATGGCACATTACTCTACCAGTCAATTTAAAAATGGCATGAAATTAATATTAGGCGGCAACCCATGCTCAATCATTAGTAACGAAATCCGAAAGCCTGGTAAGGGGCAAGCTTCCAACAAAGTGAAGCTTAAAGATTTAATCACAGGTAAAACGTTAGAAAAAACCTTTAAATCGGGCGAGTCTGTAGAAGGCGCGGATGTGATGGAGCTCGATATGCAATATTTATATAACGACGGAAGTGAATGGAATTTTATGGATCCTAATTCTTTTGAGCAATATTCCATAAACGACTCTGCTATGGATGATGCTAAAGGTTATTTGGTAGAGCAAGATATGTGCGTCGTTACCCTTTGGAATGGTAGCCCAATTTCAGTAACACCACCAAATCATGTTATGCTTGAAGTAGTTGACACTGATCCAGGTTTAAAAGGTGATACTGCAGGTACGGGTGGTAAGCCTGCAACGATGAATACAGGAGTCGTAGTGCAAGTGCCATTATTTATTAGTATTGGTGAGATGGTAAAGGTGGACACGCGAACCAATGAATACGCTGGGAGAACTTAATGGTCATATCTGTCAGTCAATAAGTTAGGTTAAATACGCTGAGTATTTTCTTTTTTGTATTGAATAAATTTATAATTTATGACATCACTTTATAACTTTTCACTTAAGCAAAAAGCGGAAATATTTAGAAAAATTCGAGCATTTTTTGATTCGAAGAATGTTCTTGAGGTGCAAACTCCGCACCTATTAAACCACCCAACAACTGATGTTTATATTGACAGTATCAGCATGCAGGTTAATAAGGATTTTGATATACAATCAAAATATCTGCACACATCGCCTGAGTTGGAAATGAAAAAACTACTGGCAAATGGTAGTGGCGATATCTATCAAATTTGCCATGTTTTTCGTGACAATGAACAAGGGTCCCAGAATTTTAATGAATTCACCATGTTGGAGTACTACCGCCTCGGTTTCGATATTCATCAGTTGATGATTGACATGAGTGATTTATTTAGTGTTTTAGGTTTAACCCAAGAAACTACTAAGCTGACTTATGCACAAGCATTTAGTACATTTACTGATATTGATATTCTTAATAGTGATTTTAATACACTAAAAAAAATCGCAAACTCATACGACTTATGCACTGATTTTGAATGGATTGAAGATCTACAAATTCTCATGTTTACTGATTTGGTCGAGCCAAAACTAGTGCAATATCCACTGTGTTTTGTTTATGATTATCCAGCTGAACAATCCGCTCTAGCTCGAGTTGAAGGACGAGTTGCAAAAAGATTTGAGCTGTACTTATCTGGCGTTGAGGTGGCTAACGGTTATGATGAATTGCAATATGCGAGAGAATATCAGCAAGTTTTTGCTCAGGAAAATCAACAACGCTCTAAGCTTGGTAAGACAACTTTTTCGCAAAATTTAGATTTTTTTCAGCAGCTAAAAAATCCACTGCCACAATGCGCTGGTGTGTCAATAGGGATTGACCGATTGATCTCTCAAATTAATCAAATTTGATTAAAATAAGTTATGGTTAAAATATTTTCAATTATTGTATTATTTTCTCTACCTGTTGAGGCTTTGCAAATTCTGCAATCTGAAAAAAGCAACGAAGTAATTGGGCAGCAGTCTCAAGTACTTGACGAGTCTACTCAACTCTCAGGTGAGCTTTTGCTGACCAAGTTGGAAAAATCTGCTAAGAGTGGAGATGCAAGAGCCCAATTCAGTCTAGCCAATATGTATCACCACGGCATAGGTGTTAAAACGGATGAGAAGTTAGCTTTTTATTGGTATGTTCAAGTCGCAGAGCAAGATTATGCAAGCGCACAATTTAATGTGGCTAATGGTTATTACCATGGTATTGGTACCACCCAAGATTTTGCAAAAGCATTGGCTTGGTATGAAAAAGCGGCCGACCAGGATTTTGTGGTAGCACAATATAATTTAGCGGTAATGTATCGTCGTGGTGAAGGCTCTGAGGTTAATAATAAGCAAGCATTCTACTGGTATGAAAGAGCGGCTCAATTAGGTTATGGAGCAGCGCAGTTGACATTAGCTAAGTTGTATGAAGAGGGAGTGGGTGTTAAACAGGATGATAATTTTGCTCAAATTTGGTATTTAAAAGCGGCCAATCAGTCTGATCCAAAAGCACAATTCTATTTGGCTAACTTTTATCAAAAACGCAATCAATATGCACAAGCGGTTTATTACTATCGCAAAGCATCAGACCAAGGGTATGTTAGAGCGCAATACGCCCTAGCGATGAATCTTTTAGCAGGGACGGGGGTTGTTCAAGATGAGGCGCAGGCACAGCAATTACTACTAGAGGCAGCTCAAGCAGGGCATGCCAAATCTCAATTACAACTTGGCCAAGATTTTTTGGCCAAGGATGAATTAACTGAAGCAAAAAAATGGCTAACTAAAGCCAGTGATCAGCAGGATAAAACAGCAACAGCTATACTCGAAGATTTAGAAACTTTGGCACAATCAAAACAAGATATGCTTGTTTTGGAGGCAGCAGAACTGCAAACAATTAGTGCGCCTTCAGCCTCAATAGACTCTATTGACAGCCCAATAGATATGAGTCAAGCTATTTCAAGTGGCTTAGATATTCAGCCAATATCTGGATTGTCAGCTGTTATTCCAAATCAACAGCAAATTTTAAATTCATTAAATAGTCATTTAGAATCAATGGCGAATATTGAGAAGTTGGTTAATAGCGCACAGCAGGGCAATCCGATTGCTCAACATAATTTAAGCATTCTTTATAGTATTGGCGAGTTGGTGGCCAAAGATGAGCGCAAAGCTTTTACACTCATGCAACAATCTGCTAATCAAGATTTAACTCGTTCTCAAAACTCTTTGGCAATGATGTATGCTAAAGGTATTGGCGTGATCCCAGATTACAACAAAGCGTATTATTGGGCAAGCATATCAGCACGAAAAGGCGATATTGAGGGTAAGAAGATTTTAAATTATCTAGTAGGCGGATCTTTATAAATTGATGCAAAAAACAGATTTAAAATTTTGGCAAACATTAAGTTTAGAGCAAATGAGTCGAACTCAGTGGGAATCTTTATGTGACAGTTGTGGGCGTTGTTGTTTGCATAAGCTAGAAGATGAAGATACTGGCGATATTTATTTCACCGATGTTGTTTGTCATTATCTGGACGAGCAAACTTGCCAATGTCCGCATTATGACAACCGTCAAGAATTTGTACCTGATTGCCTGACAATCTATCCCGACTGGGGCGATAAATTTAATTGGCTACCTAGTACGTGCGCTTATCGCTTATTGCACGAAGGTAAGCCTTTATTCGA
>JAHZKM010000059.1 GCA_022600395.1 Pseudomonadota bacterium
CGCAAACCTAATAAGAAAAAATCCAATTCTAACAACAAAAATCGTAATAGAAATCGTAATAGAAATCGTAATAAAGGCAAAGCTACTAATCCAAACCAACAGAATCAATCTAAACAACAAGGTCAGGCAAAAAAACAAGGCAACAAGCAACCTGCAAAGCAACAAAATAAGGCAAAGCAACCACAAGCTCAGGCGAAAAAACAAGGTAACAAGCAACCTGCAAAGCCACAAAATAAGGCTAAGCAAGCGCAGAACAATAAACCAGGCAGTACACCTAAAAGCCCTACTACTGAGCCATTAAACAAGCCAAAACTTGAAGACAATAGCCAAAATTCTAATCAGAAGTTAGAATCAACTCCAGTAGTAAAAAAACAACTTGTAGCTAAACAGCCGGAATCAAAGCAAACAGAAGCCAAGCAAGTAGAGGCTAAACAAGTAGAAGTAAAGCAGCCTGAGTAAGCCTATGTACAATTTAGCAGTATTTGGCAACCCAATAGAGCACAGCTTATCGCCTGCTATTCATGCCCAGTTTGCACAGCAGCTAGCCATTCAGGCTAGTTATATCAAAATACTAGCGCCTATTAACAACTTTGCACAAGCAGCCCAACAATTTATCGACTCAGGGGGAGATGGTTTTAATATCACCGTGCCCTTTAAAATTGACGCCTATAAATTAGCCACCGAGCTTACTTTGAATGCAAAAATGGCCGGCGCTGTTAATACAATCAAAGTAACAGACAGTCAATTAATCGGAGAAAACACAGATGGATTGGGTCTTGTTAATGACTTGACTCAAAATTTAGGGCTATCGCTTAAAGATAAAAAAATTCTTATTTTGGGTGCTGGTGGCGCAACCCAAGGCATTATATTGCCATTACTTCAGCAACAGCCTAGTCGACTTATGATCGCTAATAGGACAGCTAGTAAAGCAGAAAAATTAGCTAATGACTTTTCAAAATATGGGCCCGCTTACGGTTTTGGGCTAGACAAAATTAAATCTGACCCAGTAGACATCATTATTAACGCAACCAGCGCTTCACTAGATAAAAAAATGCCTAATATTGCACCAGGGTGCGCTGAGCATGCAATTTGTTATGATCTAATGTATGGTGAACAAACACCCTTTATGAATTGGGCTAGAGATAACCACGCTTTAATGATTGCAGATGGATTGGGAATGCTAGTTGAACAAGCAGCTCATAGTTTTGAGTTTTGGACTGAAAAGAGACCAGATACTCAAGCAGTTATCAAAAACTTACGGGGCTAAACGCTCAATAATCCAATCTTTATCTTGCTTTAAATAAACAAATCGATCGTGTAGACGGTTTTCTCTACCTTGCCAAAATTCAATGCGATGAGGGACCACTCGATACCCACCCCAAAAATCAGGCAATGGGATCTCACCTTTTTTAAACTTATTTTTCATCGCTTCAAATTGGGTCAATAGCGCTTGTCTTGATGAAAGCACACCAGATTGATTTGACGCCCAAGCACCCAGCTGAGAATCTTTTGGACGTGATGAAAAATACTTAACAGAGTCTAGTGTCGAAATTTTCTCTACTTGACCTGAAATTTTTACCTGTCTTTCTAAATCCAGCCAAGGAAACAATAAGGCTGCATTTGGATTTTTTTGAATTTGCTGTGATTTTTTTGAATGATAATTGGTAAAAAATACAAATCCTTGTTTGTCAAATGATTTCAATAAAACAGTTCTAATACTTACTTCGTCGGCATCACTTGTGGCTAGGCTCATAGCATTTGGCAATGTAAGATCTGCATCGCTTGCTTGTTTCATCCAGAGCTCAAATTGTGCAAATGGATTATCATTCATTTGCTCACGTGATATACCGCTACTAGTAAATTCACGTCTTAATGCGTTTAGATCTACAGCCATTAGAAGGGTAATTTTTTAAGTATTTTTTCAAAAGGCGGCAATTTAAAATTCTTAGCCTCAGTTAAGTGGTTAGAAATTAAATATTTAATCGGCGGAAAATTCTCAGCAAACTTTAACACCATCTTTCTCACCTGTTTGACTACAGGCGCTTCATTGGTAAACAAAGCCACAATGCCATTAGTCCCAAAAAACATGAGGCGAGTTAGATTGATATGCTTTTTTTCATACATTTTTAATAAAGAATCCGAGCCAATGTCCTGCCCATATGTTTGTGCATCTCGAATAAGACTGGCCAAAATATCTTGCCCTCTTAAACCTAAATTAAATCCATGTGCGGTAACAGGATGCATGCCAACAGCAGCATCTCCAATTAATGCAAAACGTTTGGCGTAAAAAGTTTGTGCATGGGTTGCCACTAGTGGATAAAAATGTCTTTCACCTACTTGAGTCATTTTCCCTAGTCCTTCTTTAAAAGCCTCTGTTGCAAATTGATTGAATGTCACTTCATCCATATCTAATAATGCCTGAGACTCATTAGTTTTAACCGTTAAAACTACTGATGATGTGTTGCCAATCATAGGGAGTAAAGCCAATGTTTTGCCATAATCAAAACATTCTAATGCAATATTATCATGTGGTTTTTCATGTTTCATTTTAGTGATAATCATTACCTTTGAAAAATCTTTCATTAAGGTAGGAATCCCTACTTTGCGTCGAATATTAGAAAAACGACTGTCTGCTGCAACGACTAATTTTGTCTCAATACGCTTGCCATCAAGAAGCACCACTTCAGCACCATGCTCCAATTGATTAACATCTTCAACCAAAGTGTTGGCTTGAATAGTAATATTACTAGCATCTTTAACTCGATTATATAAGGCTTGTCTTATTTGATAATTGGGCACTAAATATCCAAGCGCTTCAATAGTAGTTTTGTCACTCTTAAAATTCAACAAAGAATCAGAGTCGCCGTCAAACACTTTTGCCTCTCTTAACGGAGAAACTTCAGCCTGATCAACCAAATTCCAAACACCTAATTTTTTTAAAATTTTAAGCGATAGATGTGTTAACGCAATCTCTCTACCATCTACTTTTGGTTTTGAAATTTCTTCCAAATCAGACTTTTCTAATAACAGTACGTTTAACTGAGTGTCTATCATAGACGAAGCAAAGCTTAGTCCCGCTGGACCAGCACCAATAACAACAATATCATATGAAGTTTGCATAATGTATTTCATAATATTTGAGATAATAGCCCTATTATAACGATCAAGACTTCTTATGATTTATGTTGTTGTTCAATTTATCTGTATTATTTATTTAGCATTTAATGCTCGTTTTGAATCCCTTGATATTATCACTCTATGGCTGCTGTTGATTGCATTAGCGATTGGTGTTATTGCTCTATTCAATATGAAAATAAGCAACTTAAATATAGCGCCTACCCTAAAACAAGCCCACCGACTTCGCACAAACGGTATTTATAAATTTATTAGGCACCCTATGTACACTAGCGTTCTTTTACTATGCTTTGCGCTAATGCTTAGTAATAGTCACTTTCTTTCGCAAAGTGTTATGTTAATTTTGCTAGTTGATTTAATTCTAAAATCTAATCTTGAAGAAAAACTGCTGACACAACGGTTTAAAAAATATCCAGAATATCAACAAAAAACCGGCCGATTTATTCCATTTTTATAACTCTTCTAGCTGTTTAGTGGCTTCAACATCACCAGCTTTTGATAATTTTTTCAGCCAGTATTTAGCCTTATTGGTAGATAGCTCAACCCCTTTACCTTGTAAGTACAAACTAACTACTTTTTTCCAGGCAGGTTGATGGCCCTTTCTAGCTGCAGCGATGGAAAAATTATAGACCTTGTTCCAGTCGACCTCAACCCCTTGTCCCAACTCATAATGTCGGGCAATATCCAAATAAGCTGATAAATAACCTTGTTTAAGAGCTTGTTGATAAAGCTTGTGCGACTTTTTGTAATTAGGCGCAACAAGAATTCCAGCATCATAATAATTAGCCAAAATATAAGCCAGCTCTGTACGGCCATTATCAAATGACTTTTGATACCAATACAGCGCTTTTTTTTCGTTCTTTTCAGTCCCATTTCCTTGGCTTAACAATTGTGCTAATTGTTGTTGAGCCTGAGCCTGCTCTTGTTTGGCAGATTTTAAAAACCAAATATAGGCCTGGTTATAATCTTCAGAGTCTAGGTATGCCTTAGCTAGTCGATATTGAGCATTAGCATTTCCTGACTTTGCTGATTCTAAAAACCATTTGTTAGCCAATATTGTGTTTTTCTTAACCCCGTTTCCTCGTTCATACATTAAGGCTAGATTTTGCTGAGCATCTGCATAGCCTTGTTCAGCTGACTTTTTAATCCATTTATGTGCTGTCTTCAAATCACGCCCAACACCAATGCCTAAATAATACATACTGCCTAAATAATATTGGGCTTTAGCATGATCTTGGTCAGCTGATTTTTTTAACAAATGAAAGCCTTTTATATCATTTTGAATAACACCCTGACCCTCAAGATACATGATTCCTAAAGCAGTTTGCGCTTCTAGATTTCCAGTCTTACTAGCATGTGAAAAAGCATTAAAAGCTTTACTATAATTTTGCTCAACACCATCACCATAATAATATGCCTTGCCCCTATCGTACAAGTTGGCCTTTGCCAGCATGCTATAGCTCAACAATAACAAGAATAAGAGTGGTAATTTCATGGCATAAATTGTATACGATAAGTCAAGATAAATGGCGGCAAGCAAATAATTAAAGAACTTTTTCTTTATGTATTTCACCCCATAAATAAAGCGATTTCAATATTGGCTTTAAGCTTTTTCCATAAGAAGTTAATGAATATTCAACTTTTGGTGGAACAACTGGATAGACTTCCCTGTGCACAATTTCATCTCGTTCCAACTCCCTAAGCTTCTGAATTAGCATTTTTTGCGTTATTTTTGGCATTAATTTTTGCAGTTCGCCAAATCTTTTAGTTTCTGATAATAAATACCATAGTATTAATATCTTCCATTTTCCCGCCAAAACGTCAATTGAGGTTTCAACAGGGCATTTTTCAGGCTGTATTGTCTTACTCCCGCTCATTTTTGTTATTATCTCCAAATATAATGGTTCCTAAAATGTTAGTACCTTACAAAAAAGTAGGTTCTTCCAATGATAATCCCTTTAAGTTACAATGTTTAAATATATTCATAAAAAAGGTAATAACTCAATGAAGGCTTTTGTCGTAGAAAAACAAAATGAACAATTTATAACCAGCATTAAAGATATTGTAAAACCCTCACTAGTAGAAAATGAGGTTTTAATTAAAACCGCTTATTCCTCATTAAATTACAAAGATGCTTTAAGTGCTAGTGGAAACCCGGGTGTTACTCGAGTTTTTCCACATGTGACAGGCATTGATGTGAGTGGCATTATTTCTGAATCCAAATCAAGTCTATTTGCAGTTGGCGAGGAAGTTTTGGTTACTGGGTATGATTTAGGCATGAATACCAATGGGGGCCATAGTGAATTTGTAAAAGTACCAGATAGTTGGGTTATTAAAAAGCCAGATCATGCCTCCTTAAGAGAGCTTATGATTTATGGAACAGCAGGCTTGACAGCAGCTCTAAGTGTCAATGAACTATTAAACAATGGAGTTACAAATGGCGAAGTACTGGTAACAGGTGCTACTGGCGGTGTTGGTAGTATTTCGGTTGCAATTTTATCCAAGCTTGGATTTGAGGTTGTAGCTCTTTCTGGCAAAGAAGATCAAGTGGATTATTTAAAAACCATTGGCGCTAAAGAAGTTATATTAAGACAAGATTTTGATGTTGAAAATAAAAGACCGATGGGCAAAGAAAGATTCTCAGGAGTGATAGATACGGTTGGTGGCAATATACTGGCTGAAGCCCTAAAACAAATCAAGTATGACGGCGTTGCTACCTGTTGTGGGCTTACAGCTTCACCTGTATTTAACACCAATGTATTCCCTTTTATTTTAAGAGGTGTCAGGCTAATTGGAATCGATTCAGTTGAAAGCTCATTAGCCAAAAAAACACAAGCTTGGGAAAAAATCGCCAATGAATTTAAAATTAGCACGCTAGACAAAGTAACAAATGAAATATCACTTAACGAAATCCAGCAAGCTTATCAACAAATATTAAAAGCAAAAGCAGTGGGCAGGTATTTGGTCAAACTCTAATAACTAATACCAAAAAAAATCAAAGATAATGGGATGTAGTGATCATTTCTACACGATAATTTTGTTTAAAAAATGGTAGTCGCGAGTGAATTCGAATCACCGACCCCTACCATGTCAAGGTAGTGCTCTAACCAACTGAGCTACGCGACTATAAAAGATGTATTGACGAAGGTCAATAACGAATGTGAAATTATACCCCTTAAACACGCATGCATACTATGTAAAGAGGCATTTGTAAATTAAAAACAGGTCTTAATAATATCTTGAATATTGCTGGCAGCTGCGTACGGATCATCTGCATTTTTAATCGGTCGGCCAACTACAATGTAGTCAGAACCTGATTTAAAGGCTGTTGCTACATCTACTACACGCTTTTGATCATCGTCATTGGCAACGGGGCGAATTCCTGGTGTTACTGCAATCAATTTATTATCGACATATTCACGCAAAAATGGCACTTCAAGACCTGATGAAACCACGCCATCGCAACCTGCTTCAAAGGCGCGTTTGGCACGAGAAATAACCAAATCTTGCACATCACAATCAAAACCTAAATCGTCCAAATCACCGCGATCCAAACTGGTGAGTGCTGTTACTGCAAGAATTTTAAGATCACCTTTATTTTCAGCAGCCTTCTCCATTAAGCCTTGATTGCCATGAATCGTGGCAAAAGTTGCGCCAGTTTGACTGAGGCGATTAATCGTTCTACCAACCGTTTCTGGCACATCAAAAAATTTAAGATCAACAAAAACTTTTTTATCTTTAGCAATCAGCCAATCCATTAACTGAAAATATTGGCCAGTCATTAGCATTTCCATGCCAATTTTATAAAAATTAACGCTGTCATCTAGCTGGTTCACTAAGTCTTTGGCTTGTGAAACCTCAGGCACATCTAAGGCAAAAATAAGCCTGTCTTCAAGTTTAATGTCTTTCATGGTAATTCCTGTTTAAAAAATACTTCCACCAGAATAGCCATTTTCATTGGCCTTTCTAATCCAGAATTTTGATTGTTCAATATCCTTATCGACTGACTTCGCTAAGGCGTAAAAAATGCCCAAATTATACTGTGCTTTTGCATATTCTTGGTTGGCAGATTTTTGATACCATTCAAATGCTATTGATAAATTTTTATCCACACCCAAACCTAAATCATAGGCCAAAGCCAATTCATACTGAGATTGAGCATCGCCTTGCTCTGCAAGGCTAGACACCTGCTCCAAGGTTTTTTCTACTTTCATGGATTTTTTGGCAAAACCTCAACCTGAATCTTAATACGATCACCATAAGGTTTGTTTTTCGTTGTATATGTAAATGTACGTCCATCATATTGATATTCAACACGATAATGACTTAGGCGTTTTTGTGACTCTGTGCGATATTTAGTTTCGCACACTTCACGACTAACCACGCGACCAGTTTTGGATTTTTCCAACTCGTCATCGTGAGCAAGAGAAGCACCTAATAAGGCACCAGCAACTGTCATAGCGTCTTTTCCACTACCGTCACCAAACTGGTTGCCAATTAATCCACCAAATAATCCACCGACAATTTCATTCGTAGCAGAGCCGTCGCCTTCTGCCTGGTAAAACTCTTTAATATAGCAGTCTTGGTAAGGCTCTCGAATGGTGTGCATTTTGTAGATTTTATCTACTGAGGTTACTACAGCACTATCTGTATAGCTTCCTGCGAATGATGCTTGGGCGCCTAATAATAGCGATAAAGAAAATAATATAGGGTGATTCATCTTATGACTCCATTATGAACTAAATACGTTAATATATATTCTACGCTTTTTGATAAAAATTTTCCATGAATTCTGCCACATTATATTACATACATGATCCTATGTGCTCTTGGTGCTGGGGCTTTGAAAAAACCTGGCATCAAGTCAAGCAATCATTGCCTAAATCTATCGCAGTTCAATATGTACTAGGCGGTTTGGCACCCGATAGCCAACAAACTATGTCCGATGAAATGCGTCAGTATATTCAGAAAAATTGGCTAAAAATTCAACAAGAAATCCCAGGCACTGACTTTAATTTTGATTTCTGGGAAAAATGCTCGCCCATGCGTTCAACTTACCCAGCTTGCAGGGCTGTTATTGCAGCAAAAAATCAAGATAAAAAACTCGAAAAAACCATGATTAACGCCATTCAAAATGCCTACTATTTACAAGCACAAAACCCTTCTGAACCTGCAACACTAATCCAACTAGCAATATCAATCGGGCTAGATCAGCAGCAATTTATCCAAGATTTAAACTCAAGCACAACACAAAAGCAATTAGAAAGCGATATCAATCTGTCTAAATCTCTACAGTCACGTGGTTTTCCCGCTTTAATTTTTAGCAAAAACAATGTCAACTATATAATTAATATTGATTACAACAATTCAAAAGCCATTCTTGAGCAAATATTAGCTTGAATAATTATCTCTCAGCGTTGATAATAACAACCTTGCCTTCGTAGCTCAGCTGGATAGAGCAGCCGCCTCCTAAGCGGCAGGTCGAACGTTCGAATCGTTTCGAGGGCACCAAAAAAAATCAAAAATAATGCAAATGGGTAGAAAATAGAGGAAAAATCAAGCTTTAGAGTAGAAAATCAGCCGTTTTTACTTAGAAAAATCTAAAAAAATGATTCTTTTATCCTAATAACGTTTTAAAACACTAATAATTTAAGCCAATAATCAAAAATTTGGCAAATTTTAACTATGAGTGTTTTTTAGAGCTAAATCAATAAAACTAAAAAAATTGCGCTATCCTCAGAGTAAAGGACGTGCCTTGTTAAAACTTCCACTCAGCTCTAAGCCTTAAACTTTTATTATGTATGAGCTTAGACTCACTAAGTTCATAGCTACTGGTAATAAGCAAGCCATCTGCTGACTGAATATCTGCACCAATAACCAAATTAAAACCAGATTCACCAGAATTGCTAACAATCACACCGGTGTACTCTTCAACTGGATTAGACAGATAGTGCATCTCATTGCTAGATTCATAACCTGTATTTATTTTATGTCTGAGAGACAAGTAAGGCTTAACGGTTGTATCACCAAATTGATACTCGACATCTGTATCAACACCAACTGAAAATATTGTATTATGAATATTATCAGACTTATAATGCAAAGCGTCGTTGGCTGAATTACTGTCACCAGTTTCGCTATAAGCTGCTTGTTTGGTGTAGCTACTATCTATACGAATAAATGGCGACAAGTTGGCTTCTTCAAAAA
>JAHZKM010000125.1 GCA_022600395.1 Pseudomonadota bacterium
ATTCAAGCCGCTCTAAGCGGCTTTTTTTATTCCTACCATACATTACCCTTACCTACACCCTTTACACCCCTTAAACGTGCTTATATATGTTTATGTGGGTGTTTTTTATTGTTTGTTAAGAGTGTTATTTACACTTACTACCATATGTTACCCTTGTTATAATAGTTATATAATATAATTGTTATTATGATATATCAAAGGGCCGGGTGCAATTTTTTGGTTTGCGTAATGGTTTTTTAATCATTCCGGGATCAAACCCGGCAATTTTGCTATTTTTACTCAATGAAGATAAAAGTACCTTATCAAAACATAGCGCATACGATTGATATGATGCAACGCCAGATCGAAGAAAGCCTGGATTATGCAGAAGATTTTACGCCGCGCAATACAACGCCCAAAGAATTGTTTTGGATCATGCGTAATAATCTAACCTACAAAAACGATCCACCAGGTATAGAACTGCTGCAAAGTTTTCCTAGCATGATGGAAGACAATTTTCATGGTACACCAGGTGCTGGTGATTGTGATTGTTTTACCATTGCGGCGGTGGCTTGTTGTAAAGCGGCTGGTATTCCATGCCGGATTGTAATTGTAGGCAATAGCGCGAGTGCCCCCAGCCATGTGTACGCTGAAGCTTTAGATAATGGCCAATGGACACCGTTTGATTTGGTCAATGCGTATTACGGCGAAACAAAAGATTACAATTACAAGAAAATAATTAACGTATATTAGTGCCTAGAAAATATCAACTATGTTTTTACAGTTACACGATGGCCCAGGTATGGCCAGCGAAAAATACCCTAAAGTACGCGATCTTAATTTGCCAGATGCAATAAAAATATCGCAACGCCAAATTTTGTTACAAGCCGTAGATGAAGCCGGCGCATACGCCGTTGAACGTTTAAAAGCAGCCGAACAAAAAGGCAGTACGAACGAAGACTTACCAACGTTAAGCCTGGACAATTTAGAAGAATTGGAAGCCTTAATTGAAGAAGGTGATGGTACGATGGGGGTAAGCTGGGCGAAAGTGGCTGAATTCTTAATAGTAAACGGAAAGGCTATATGGGAATTTTCTAAAAAATTCGCAAAAACGGTTGGTTTGTGGCGTGTTAATAACAAAATTGTAAATTATTACGATGCTAATTATTACCAGGTGCAAAACTTGAATAATTTATCGCCGCAGCAAATAGATGAGCAACTCGCGTTAATTAGTGGCGATCTACTTAACGCAACGGCGCAAAAAGACAATATAGAAGCCATGGCGTTGAGTCGTTTTAGCCAGGTGTACCAACAAAGAAAAATTATGCTGCCAGCATTTAATAGCACTATTTTAATGTATGCCGGTGCAGCCTTGTTAGCTTATTTTCTAATTAAGAAATAATGGAAGAATTATTGCTAACCGGCCTGGGGATCTACTTACTAACCCGATGGGGGAAAAAAGAAAATAACCCTTTTAATGTAGGTAATGTACCACCCCTAGATCGTAAAGGAAACGAGATGGATCGCCGCGACATTGAAGACTATGAACAAATAGCGTGTCCGTGGTATTGGTATCCATGGAAGCGGCCAGCAGTTTTTAATAAAGTACCGTTAAGCCCAGGCAGCCGGCAACGCTGGCTAGATATGTGCGAACTATGGTTAGAAATACGCAAATTAGGCGCAGAGATTGATTTTGCAGAGTATTCTATAAATAACGGCGATGTTAGGTCGCGGCAGGTCGCTCAAGTTAAAAATGATATTAAAAACAAAAAAAACAAGCAGGCGTTTTTACTGAGCGAAACTAAACGCCTTGCAAATGTTCAAATGCGAACTGAGGATCTATATAAAAAGTCGTTAGCAAATCGCTTTAGTGAAGATGAGATAAAAGCCTTTTATCAAACGCGCAAGGATCAAATCCAGGATCATATTTGGCCTAAAAACGAAACCAATGTTGTGCCTATTGTTAGCCCAGGCGGTGGTCGGCCAGGCGATACAATAAGTATTGAACCTGGGCCAACTGATCCTGGAAGTGATATTCAAATGGCCAGTAAATATGATCGCGCCCGATTAAACAAAAATCCGGAAAATTATAAACAGCCCTGGTATAAAGCCGATGCAAAACGATATGCCGCTGAACCTGGTAAACGTATAAGCAGTACCGGCAATACATATTATGAATATCGTATTAATAGATCGGATCAACCGGGGAGAAAAATATAATCAAGGCATTAAACTTTTTTTTATATATTTACAACAACTAAAAATTAATTGATTATGGCTACACGCCGCAGAACAACTCGTAAAGCCCCGGTACGCCGCAGAACGCGCCGCCGCTCAATGGGCCAAAAAATTACTGCTAGCAAAGTAAATGCAGCAACCATGACCGCCGTTAAAGCTGGTCTAGGTGGTGTTATCGCTAGCGCATTAACCAATACCGCCGGAAAGATGATCCCAGGGGGATTTGGGCCGTACTCAGGTTTGGTAGGATCTATTGCAACCTCACTATTTTTCAAGCAACCCGAAATTGCGGCTGGTATGGCTGGATACGCGGGGCCTAAAGTATTGTCTGCCCTACCAGGTGTAGGTGGATTTTTAGCCGGTGGTAGTGCGTATAGTGGTGTAGCGGATAGTATGTATTTGCAAGAAGGTGCAAGTAGTGATGTTTACGCATCGAACTACACCTTGGCTGGTTACGATGTGCCAGGGCTTTAATAGTATTAATCTTTAATTTGTAGAATATGGCTATTTCAGCTCAAGATAAAATTTTGCATGTAGCGAATAAACTTGGATTGTCAAGTTTAAAGTATATGCAAGCATCAACGGGTGCAGTTTACGATGGGTATAATGGTAATGATGCTGGCAGTTTTGAACTGTTTAGTGGAGCCGCTCAGAACGTGAACCCACAAATCACAAACATTAATGACAATAAGTTTGAAGTAAACGAAGCGTTATTAATAGAAACTATTGGTTTTTATGGATTTCCTAACCCCCAAAGCGCAATTACCTC
>JAHZKM010000005.1 GCA_022600395.1 Pseudomonadota bacterium
CTCTGAGAGAGGTCAAGCTAAAACTCAAATTAGCACAAAAAATTTCGATAAAGAGATTGAAATAGCTTTTAATATTCATTATTTAATCTCTATTTTAGAAAAACTACAAACCAATGAAGTCAATATGGTTGTTCCAGGTGGTGAAAATCAGTCCTGTATGTTAAGTAGTCCAGATGATGAAACTTATCAATATGTTGTAATGCCGATGCGTATTTAATTATTTTTTACAGTGGCAATTATTCGCAAACTAGCTATTACTCAGTTTCGTAACTTTAATCAACAATATATAAAACCAAGTAATCAATTGAATTTGTTTGTAGCAGACAATGCACAAGGTAAAACAAATTTAATTGAGGCTATCTATTATTTAGGGCACAATAGATCATTCAAAACAAAATCTATAAAGGAGATAACCCAGATTGACTGCTTAAAATTTCAACTCGATGCCCAAGTTGATAATTGCAGAATTAAGTTAGAAAAATCAAAACAAAAAACAATCATCTATATTGATCATTTACGATTGAAAAATAGTAGTCATTTATCTAAAATTTTACCCATTCAAATTATTACTCCAGATAAAGGTTTTGTTGTTAATGGCACGCCAAAAAATAAAAGATCTTATGTAGATTGGGGGGTGTTTCACGTGAAACCAAATTTTTTATCTGATTTTAAAAGATATGGTAAAGCCTTAAAGCATATTAATTCTTTACTTTCTCAACAACAAGAATATGCTTTAAATGATTGGTTTTTAGAAATTTCAAAACTATCTGTAATTGTTAATCAGCTAAGATATGATTATATTCAGCAATTAAAAAAAACAAACTCAAATGAATTAATTCAAGAATTGTCAAACCTTTATTCTTCAATAGATTCTTTTGATTATGAATTTAAAACTGGGTGGCCAAAAGAGGTAGATGCATATGATAGTGAAAGTATTTACCAATATTTGTTAAAAAATAAAAACTATTTATTAAAATCAAAATATTTAAATTACGGTCCTCATAAAGCAAGTCTTAAGTTTTTTTTAAACAATAAAGAAGAGTCTTTTTTATCAAGAGGGCAACAGAAAACTTTATCTATTATTTTTTGGTTAACTCAGGTTTCGTTTTTAGTCAAAAATAATGTTTATCCTATTGTGCTTATTGACGATCTAGCTTCAGAATTAGATACAACAAAAATTAAAACAATCCTTCATTATTTAAACCAATTAAATATTCAAACCTTTGTTACTGATATTGGTAAGGATATGTCTTATATTAAAGACGAAAATCCCACTATTTTTTCGATTAAAAATGGTGAAATCAAACCTCAATAAAAAAGTATTTTTTTATTTTATATACTCATTAAAACCCCTTTAATACAACAATTTATATTGACTAATTAATAGCTAAAAAGAAATGCATGGCAAGCTGTTTTTTCTATAGCTCGTGGTATAATAATTTTATTTTTTTCAAGCACTTATGTCTGAAGAGCAATCACAAGAATACCAAGCTTCTAATATTAAAGTTTTAAAAGGTTTAGACGCAGTTAGAAAGCGACCTGGCATGTATATTGGTGATACTGATGATGGCACAGGTTTGCACCATATGGTGTTTGAAGTGGTTGATAATGCAATTGACGAAGCATTAGCCGGACACTGTTCTACAATTAACATTATGATTCATGAAGATCAATCTGTTTCTGTTTCAGATGATGGTCGTGGTGTTCCTGTTGATATACATCCAGAAGAAGGTGTGTCTGCTGCTGAAGTTATTATGACAGTGCTTCATGCAGGTGGTAAGTTTGATGATAATTCATACAAAGTATCAGGCGGTTTACACGGCGTTGGTGTTTCTGTTGTTAATGCATTAAGTGAATGGGTTAAGTTAACAGTTTATCGTCATGGTGAAATTCACGAACAAAGCTATACGCTAGGTGTGCCTGATGCACCAATGAAAGTAACAGGCAAGACAGATCAGACGGGCACTGTTATTCACTTTAAGCCGTCAAAAGATGTATTTGCAATTACTGAATTTAAATATGAAACGCTAGCCAATCGTGTACGTGAATTATCTTTTTTAAATTCCGGTGTTCATATCGAAATTGAAGAACCAGCAACAAACAATAAAGATATTTTTGAATTTGAAGGCGGAATTAAAGCTTTTGTTGAACATTTAAATAAAGCTAAAACCCCTATTCATAACGATATTATTTCAATCTCTGCAGAACGTGATGATATTACGATTGATGTAGCTCTGCAATGGTCAGATGCATATCAAGAAAGCATTTATTGTTTTACTAACAATATTCCTCAGCGAGACGGTGGTTCACATTTAGCTGGTTTTAGAGGCGCGTTAACCAGAACACTTAATAACTATATTGAGAATTCTGGTATGGCTAAAAAAGAAAAAGCTTCGATTACTGGTGAAGATACTCGCGAAGGATTAACAGCCATTATTTCTGTTAAAGTTCCAGATCCAAAGTTCTCTTCACAAACAAAAGACAAGTTAGTTTCATCAGAAGTACGAGCACCAGTTGAGTCCGCACTTAATGAAAAACTAGGAGATTATCTTTTAGAAAATCCAAATGAAGCGAAAATTATCGTTGGAAAAATTTTAGAGGCTTCGAGAGCTCGTAATGCAGCGCGAAAAGCTAGAGAGATGACTCGACGCAAGGGTGTTCTAGATATCGCCGGTTTACCGGGAAAATTGAGCGATTGTCAAACAAAGGACCCAGCTGAAAGCGAAATTTTTCTTGTAGAGGGTGATTCTGCGGGTGGATCTGCTAAACAAGGTCGTGATCGACGTACCCAAGCTATTCTTCCTTTAAAAGGAAAAATTTTAAATGTTGAAAAGGCGCGTTTTGAAAAAATGCTGTCTTCAGCGGAAGTGGGCACACTGATTACTGCTTTAGGTTGTGGAATTGGTAAAGAAGAATACGATATTGAAAAACTTCGTTATCATAAGATTGTTATCATGACTGACGCTGATGTTGATGGCGCACATATTCGAACATTGCTACTCACCTTCTTTTATCGTTACTTGCCTGAATTAATTGAAAACGGTTATTTATATATTGCTCAACCACCGCTTTATAAAATTAAAAAAGGGAAGCAAGAGCGTTATTTAAAAGATGACCAAGAGCTAAATGATTACTTACTCCAAGAGGCTGTTAGCGAAGCTAATTTATTCTTTAGTGCCGATGTGCCAGCAATATCAGGTATTGCGCTTGAGAAAGCCGTTAAAGATTATTATAAAATCATAGCTATTATTAATAAATTATCCAAGCACTATCACCCCGATTTATTAAAAGCCATTGCCAACTCAATTGCAGTTGAAAACTTAGCTGATAAAAAATTAATGGAAAATTGGTGTGAATTAATAACCAATAAATTAAACCAAGATTTAACACCTGCGCAAAAACACAATGTTGTATATGAGCAAGGCGAAATTAAACACACCTTGTGTGTTTATGGTGTTGATACTGACCAAACAACACTTGGTCAAGCATTTTTTGATTCGTTAGATTATCAAACTATTAAGGTTTTTTCTAGTGACATTGAAAGCGCTATTAATGAGCAATCATATGTTGAAAAGAAAGCCAAACAAGCTCAAGTAAAAAACTTTAGTGAAGTAGTTAATTTTCTGATTGAAGATGCTAAAAAAGGACAAAGCTTCCAGCGATATAAAGGCTTGGGAGAAATGAATCCAGAGCAGCTTTGGGAGACCACAATGGATCCTGAGCAAAGAACCCTACTCAAAGTTAAAATTGAAGACGCAATTGTTGCTGATGAAGTATTCTCCACCTTAATGGGTGATGAGGTAGAGCCTCGTAGAAACTTTATCGAAGACAACGCCCTATCAGTTGATAACTTAGATTTTTAAATATAAACAAATAAGGAAAATACCATGTCTAAAAAACATCCTGTTGTTGTTGTAACCGGATCTTCTGGTGCTGGAACAACATTCGTAAAACGTGCATTCGAACATATTTTTTCACGTGAAAAAATCAACTCATTAATTGTTGAAGGCGATAGTTTTCATATGTATGATCGTGCCGCTATGAAAGAAAATGTAAAAAAACAAGAAGGTTTAGGTAACAACTTTTTTTCTCATTTTGGTCCAGATGCTAATTTATTTGACAAAATTGAAGAAACTTTCAAAGATTATGGTGAGACAGGTCAATGTGATCGTCGTTATTATTTACATTCTGATGAAGAGGCTTCTGAGCACAATGCTCGTTTGAACACCAATTTAACACCAGGACAATTTACCCCATGGGAGAAAGTAGGCACTGATACTGACGTATTGTTTTATGAAGGATTACATGGTGCTGTTGTAACAGAAGATGTTGATATGGCTCAATATGCTGATCTTAAAATTGGCGTAGTTCCAAGCGTAAATCTAGAGTGGATTCAAAAAATTCATCGTGATAATGCTGAAAGAGGTTATTCAGCAGAAGAGACTGTAGATACAATCTTGCGTAGAATGCCAGACTATATCAATTATATTACACCTCAGTTTTCACAAACAGATATCAACTTTCAGCGCGTAGCAACTGTTGACACTTCTAATCCTTTTATTGCTCGCGATATTCCAACACCAGATGAAAGTTTTGTGGTAATTCGTTTTAAAGACCTAGAAAAGACGCCTGTTGATTTTACTTACTTATGTAGCATGATCGAAGGTTCGTTTATGTCTAGACGCAATACAATTGTTGTTCCAGGCGGCAAAATGAGTTTAGCAATGGATATTATCTTATATCCAATTATCAAGAAGATGATCGAAGATAAGTAGTATAGCGCTACTTCCAAAAAAAACCCTAATTACGATTTTGTAATTAGGGTTTTTTTATGTTTAAAAATTAAACTGGGTAGTTTTTGTAGAGTTGTTACTGTGCTATTTAGCAACAATATTGACCAGCTTGTTGGGGATTACAATAACTTTTAAAATGTTCAAATCTTGAGTAAATTTAGCCACATTGGTATCTGTAAGTGCACTAGTTTCAATAAATTGTTTGTCGCTATTAGCTGGTAAAGTTATTTTGGCACGTAGTTTCCCGTTTACTTGAACAATAATTTGCACCTCGTCTTGTTCTAAAGCGCCGCTCTCAACCTGAGGCCAAGACTCATTAATAATAGCCGTATTGTAACCTAGCTGTTGCCATAGGTAGTGGCAGACATGTGGTGTAATAGGACTCAAAGTTCGGAGAATAATAGTGATAGATTCTAGACGTACAGCTAACGATTGTCCGTCAACACCATTAAATTTATTGAGCGCGTTGGTTAGCTCCATTAAGGCAGCGATAGCAGTATTAAAGGAGTGCCTACGTTCAATGTCATCTGTTATTTTAGATAAGGTTTGATGGGTTTTTTGACGCATCTCTTTTTGTTGAGCGTTTAAAGAGTCAGTGTTTAAAGTAGTTGTTTGATGATTTTTGGCATCTGACAAATAAGTTTCAACCAAGCGATATACTTTGTTAACAAAGCGATAAGCACCTTCAAGACCTGTATCACTCCATTCTAAATCTTGGGTAGGTGGCGCGGCAAATAAAATAAATAAACGAACTGTGTCAGCACCATACTTTTCGATCATTTCCGCTGGATCTACCGTATTTCCTTTTGATTTACTCATTTTGGCACCATCTTTAAGTACCATGCCTTGGGTTAATAGATTTTTAAAAGGCTCATCATGGCTAATCAAGCCTTCATCGCGTAATAGTTTGTTGAAAAACCGCGCATACAATAGATGCAAAATGGCGTGCTCAATTCCGCCAACATATTGATCAACCTCAAGCCAATAATTGGCGCGATCATCAAGCATGGCTTTATCGCTATCCGCACAAGCATATCTAGCGAAATACCAAGAAGACTCAAAAAACGTGTCAAATGTATCTGTTTCACGTTCAGCTTGTGCACCACATTGAGGGCAGGTGGTTTCATAAAATTCAGGCATTTTTTTAATTGGCGAGCCAACACCATCAAAAACAACCTCCTCAGGCAAAGCAATAGGCAAATCTTGCTCAGGCACAGCAACTGATCCGCAGCTAGAGCAGTTAATAATAGGAATGGGACAACCCCAATAGCGCTGACGAGACACACCCCAGTCACGCAAGCGGTAGTTATTTTGCTTTTTGCCTAGATTTTTTGATTCAAGTAAACTGGCAATCGCTTCAAAAGCCTGAGAAGAGTCAAGGCCGTTAAATTCATTAGAATTGCACAAAACACCCTTCTCTGTGTAGGCACTCTGATCGATATCATGCTCACCTTCTTGTGGCTTAATAACCTTAAGCATAGGAATGTTATATTTTTTTGCAAATTCGTAATCTCGTTGATCATGTGCAGGAACGCTCATGACAGCACCTGTTCCATAGCCCATTAAGACAAAGTTGGCTATCCAAATTGGCACTTCATTTCCGGTTAGTGGGTGTTTACAGGTGAGTCCAGAATCAATACCCCTTTTTTCCATAGTTTCCATGGCGGCTTCAGAGGTTTCCATAGTGCGACACTGGTCAATAAATTTTTGCACATCAGGATTTTTTTTGCTGGCTTCTAGTGACAAAGGGTGTTCGCTGGCAACGGCTAAATAAGTAACACCCATTAGCGTGTCAGGACGGGTTGTATAAACTTTGAGTGCATCGGCGTTTGGACGGTTAAAGCTGATTTCTAATCCAGTCGATTTTCCAATCCAGTTTCGTTGCATGGTTTTAACCGCATCTGGCCAACCTGTTAAATTGTCTAATGAATCAAGTAATTCATCAGCATAATCGGTAATACGCATAAACCATTGAGAGATTTCTTTTTTCTCAATCAGTGCATCTGAGCGCCAGCCACGGCCATCAATGACTTGTTCGTTAGCCAATACGGTTTGATCTACAGGATCCCAATTAACCACAGCATTTTTTTTGTAGACTAAGCCTTTTTCAAATAGCTTGATAAATAGCCACTGCTCCCATTTGTAATATTTTGGGTGGCATGTTGCTATTTCGCGAGACCAATCATAGCCAAAGCCTAATTGTGATAATTGCAAGCGCATGTAGTCAATATTCTCATACGTCCATTTTGCAGGAGGCACTTTATTTTTGAGCGCGGCATTTTCAGCAGGCAGGCCAAAAGCATCCCAGCCAATTGGCTGCAGTACATTTTTACCCTGCATTTTTTGAAAACGAGAGATAACATCACCAATTGAATAATTCCTAACATGACCCATGTGTAGACGCCCAGATGGGTAAGGAAACATACTTAAGCAGTAGTACTTTTCTTTTGTAGGATCTTCAACAACCTCAAAAGACTTGTTGTCCATCCAATATTTTTGGGCTTGAGTCTCAATTTCTTGAGCGTTATATTCTGAGTTCATGGTGTGTTTTTATTTGTTTGAGCCGATATCGCATTGTGAAACGGCAGAGTTAAGATTTAGAGTTCCAACTAAATCATTTACACTGTTTAATTGATGATCAATAAGGTATTGGCTGATACCAGAATTAATTTTAGGGCAAACTAATGGATCGTAAAAAAGTGCTGTACCAATACCAAGAGTGGAAGCTCCAGCAATAATAAATTCAATTGCGTCATTGGAAGTCATTATGCCACCTTGACCAATAATTGGAATACTGAAATGTTTACTTACTTGATACACTTGATGCACCTTTAAAAGGGCAATAGGTTTGATCGCTGGTCCTGACAATCCCCCTTGATTATTGCCAATAACCGGACGTCTAGTATGTGTGTTAATTGACATACCCATAAGAGTATTGATAACTGCGAGACCATCGGTACCTGCATCAATGCAACGCTGTGCGCTGAGTCCAATATCTGTCTGATTAGGCGATAGTTTGGTGATCAAGGGTTTACTTGTGTTTTTACGACAAATGTCAACTACTCTATAAGACATGTCCGGATCATTTCCAAAAGCAACTCCGCCTTCTTTTACATTGGGACAGGAGATATTTATCTCGATCGCATCTATATCAGAATCATCAAAGCGTTTAGAAATCTCACCATACTCTTCAACTGAGGAGCCAGAAATATTAATAATAAAACGAGTTTCGGTCTTGTCTAATGTCGGCATAATTTCGTTAATTACAACATCTGTACCAGGGTTTTGAAGTCCAATAGCGTTAATCATTCCTTCAGGAGTTTCTGTAACACGGCTAGGAATATTGCCAAGCCGAGGCTCTAGTGTAGTACCTTTGAGGCAAATAGCGCCAACGTCTTTGTTGGAAAATCCTTTGATTCTGGTGTATTCCTCACCAAAACCGACACAGCCAGAAAGAAGAACAATTGGCGAGTCCAGATTGAGACCGCAGAATTGAGTTTTTAAGTTTTTATGCATATGCGGTATTATACATTTTTGCTGTTAAAATTAGTAAACATGAAAGGCTTGTTTATTAGCGGGAGTGGGACTGACGTTGGAAAAACGTTTATCGCCCAACATCTTGTGAAATTATTATCTAAAACAAGACGGGTTGCTGTTAGAAAGCCCGTTGAGAGCGATTGCCTTATTGTGGATGGTTTTTTAAAAACCAAAGATGCTCGACAATTGCTAAACGCAAGTAATGTTGAAGAAGATATTGATATCGTATGCCCTTATAAGTTTCATCAATGTAGTAGCGCTGAAAGCGCCAGCAAAGCGCAAGGTGTCAGCCTATCTCTTGAGCAATTGATCGAGGCTTGTGTGAGCGATACATTTGTTGTTGTTGAAGGAGCTGGTGGATTATTATCGCCTTTGGCAGAGGAGGCGTTGAATATTGATTTAGTTAAGTCGCTCTCATTACCACTAATTATTGTAGTGAAAGACGAGCTAGGTGCAATTAATCAAGCTCTATTGACTATTAAAGTAGCACGACAATATCAACTGGAAATTGTTTGCGTGGTTTTAAATCAGTTTGAGCCTAACACACTTAATAACGCAAGCGCCATTAGTTATTATGGACAATGTAAAGTGGTGGTATATAATGGCTCATTAAAAACCCAATTTAGCCAAGAAATGGGCAATATACTTGATTTAAGCTAGTTTTATTCTAGCAGTTTTAGCCCGGGCTTTTGTTCAGTTTCTGCTGGCTGCTCTTTAACTTCAAACATCATGCCTTCACCATTTTCTCCAGCATAAATACTAAGAACTGCGTATATGGGTATATACACATCGACAGATTGGCCTGAAAATCGAGCCTTAAAACTTATATATTCGTTGTTTAAAACAAGAGATTCAGTCGCCGATGCGGTAATGTTAAGAACAATTTTGTTTTGCTGAATAAACTGCTTGGGCACCAAGACTTCTGGATGGCTACAATCAACTAAAATATGTGCAGTTAGTCCAGAGTCTTCCATCCATTGATGGTAGGCCCTTATTAAATACGGTGTAACAGGGGTCACGGCTTATCCGTTAGTTATATTCTTTTTCGCAATCTGTTAGACTCTCTTTAAAAGAATCTCTCGCAAAGAGTCTTTTAGCGTAGTCAGTTACTGCTTTTCCTGGCGCGCCCAATTCAACTTCAAGTTTCTTTAAGCGCCACAATAATACCGCTAAACAAGCATCAACAATAGTCATTTCATCACTTTTGAAAAATGGCTTATAAGCAAACAAAGGCACCAATTCAATTAAATTGCTTTTTAGAATTTTACGTGCTTCATCAGCTTCTTTTTTACTACCAGTTTCAATGATGTTAGCCAGTTCAAACCAGCAGCCCGCAGAACGTGTAAATCTAAAAATCATTAGGCGTTTTTCTGATTTTTCGATTGGATCCACTGGCAATAATGGCGGAAAAGGAAATCTTTCATCTAGGTATTCCATAATGACAGACAAATCATAAAGAACAATGCCACGATCAAATAAAGTTGGTAAAGATTGACAGGGATTTAATTCTAGAATCTCTTCTGGCATTTCGTTAATCTTAATATTGAATACATCTCTTTCGATGTTTTTTTCAGCCATTATAAAGCGCACTACATGTGATTCAATCTCTTGTGGAGAAGAATATAATGTTGTTGAAGATGGATTAGGTTTTGTTAGCATGGTTTTTTCTACCTCTTTAAAATCAAAAAACAGCAAGCCTTCTTTTAAAGGTTGCTGCTGTGGGTTGTGGGTGTTTGTCTTTAGTTAGTCTTTTGCACGCCATTTGCCATACTTGACATCTTTCCAGTACTCTTTTTTCAGCAAGTAAGAAAGAATAAACAAAATAAACAGAAAGCCTAGAACTTTAGCACCGATCTCGTATCTGATAAGCTTTACAGGCTCTGCCACATAGTCCAAGAAGTTGGTAATATCTCTGACTTCGCGATTAAACTCTTGCACTGTTTTATCTTGTTTTGATTGCCATAGGGCATCCGGCATTGAAGCGTTCACTAGTACGTGATTATTAACACCGTAAGGGCGTGTATCATCAGCGTAGAATCCTTTTAGGTAAGTGTAAATCCAATCTGTACCTCTTGCTCTTGCAGTTAGGGATAAATCAGGTGGTGTTGTGCCAAACCATTCTTTTGCACCTTTTTCAGGCATTGATGAGAATATAGTGCTGCCTGTTTTTTCAGCATTAAACATCAAGTTTTTAGCCATATCAGCATCGTCAATATTTAAATCTTTAGCAATACGATTGTAGCGCATCAGCTCAATTGAATGACAGCCTGAGCAATTATTCATAAAAGACTTGGCGCCTCTTTGTAATGAGGCTTCATCAGTGATGTCGGTATTAGCAGACTCTAAATGAACGCCAGCTCCAGCTGCATTTACATTAAAAGAGATTAGAATTGCTGCAATAGTGGAAAATGTTGTTAGGAATGTTTTCATATTAATGCTCCGTTGTTCTTTCAGGCACTGGCTTTGTTTCACCAATTGAGGTGAACCAAGGCATTAGAATAAAGAATGCAAAGTAAAGCGCTGTGAAAATTTGCGCCATTAGACTGTATAGCGGTGTAACTGCTTGCATGCCCAACCACCCCAGAACAATAAAAGTGATTACAAAAATTGATAGCGCTACTTTATAAGGCCAAGAGCGGTATCTAATTGATTTAACTTTAGAGCGGTCTAACCATGGTAGTGCGATTAGAATTAATAAGGCGGCAAACATTGCAAGTACGCCCGGTAATTGTGATCCAAACATTGGTGGAATGGCTCTTAACACGGAATAAAATGGCGTTAAGTACCATAGAGGGGCAATGTGGTCAGGCGTTTTTAACGGATTCGCTTCCACAAAGTTTGGAGCTTCCAAGAAATATCCACCGAGTGCAGGGGCAAAAAATACAATTGAGGTAAAAATCATTAAAAAGACAACGACACCCATAATATCTTTAACACTGTAGTATGGATGGAATGGAATGCCATCTTTAGGAATGCCATTAGCATCTTTGTTTTTCTTAATTTCAACACCATCTGGATTGTTAGAGCCAACCGTATGTAGAGCGACAATATGTAAAAATACCAAAATAACCAAAATTAAAGGAAGTGCAATTACGTGTAGTGAGAAGAAGCGGTTTAGTACAGGATCTCCAACGGCATAATCACCCAAAATAAACTCTAAAATTATCTCGCCTACAATTGGAAATGAGCCAAAAAGGTTAATAATAACTTTAGCACCCCAGTAAGACATTTGTCCCCATGGAAGAACATAACCCATGAAGGCTTCGGCCATTAGAGCAATGTAAAGTACCATGCCCAAAATCCAGATTAATTCTCGAGGCGCCTTATATGAGCCATAAAGTAAGCCGCGATACATGTGCAGATAAATAACCACAAAAAAGGCCGATGCACCCGTAGAGTGAATATAGCGAATAAGCCAGCCCCAATCAACATCACGCATAATGTACTCTACCGATGCAAATGCAAGGGCCGCTTCCGGTTTAAAGTGCATGGTTAAAAATATCCCTGTAAGGATTTGAATAACCAATACTAGGATTGCTAAAGAGCCAAAAAAGTACCAGAAGTTAAAATTTCTAGGGGTGTAATATTCGGCTAAATGCTCATTCCAAACTTTGGTTAGTGGAAATCGTTGGTCGATCCAATTTTTATTATTATCCACGCTATGCTCCTATGATGCTTTTGGGTCAATGCCAATTCTAATTAATGAATCAGTCACAAAATGATATGGCGGAATAACCAGATTGGTTGGCGCCGGAACGCCAGCATATACTCTACCAGCTAAGTCAAATTTAGAACCGTGACATGGACAGTAGAAACCACCTTTCCAAGCATCACCACCTAAATCGACCGCACCAACTTCAGGACGGTAAGTTGGTGAACAGCCTAAGTGGGTACAAATGCCAACAATTACCGCAATTTCAGGGTTGATTGAACGATGTGAATTTTTAGCATATGCTGGTTGCTGATCTGCTGTGTTATTTGGGTCAACCAATTCAGCATCAAGTGTCGGTAAATTTGCCAACACGGCTTTGTCACGTTTAAAAATCCAAATTGGTTTTTTGCGCCATAAGACACGAACAAGCTGACCTTCTTCTAATTTTGTAACATCTACGTCAACGGGCGCACCAGCTGCTTTTGCACGTGCTGAGGGCATCCAAGATGATAAAAATGGCACCAATACAAAACCAACGCCAACAGCGCCAACCACGCTAGTAGCACCCGTCAAAAAGCGCCTTTTCTTTAAGTCTATTTCTTGTTCCGACATAAAACTCCAGTCCTTTGCTTTAAATATTTTCTAGATTCAATCTACATTGAAAAACTAAATTATTATACTGTAATATTTATATTCAAGGATAAACAATTGCTGTCTTATTAGGTTATTGCCTGATAGAGACCTTTATTTTTATATGGTTTATTTTACAAGTCAGAGGAATGGATTGTAACAGTGTAAGTAACTCATGAAGTTGTTGTTTTGCGCGCGATGCAATAGCAGGATTGTCAGTTATAAGTGTAGCAGTATTATTGTTAATTAAACACAGTTCTAACGTTTGTAAAGCATCTGGCAGTTTAGGCTTAAGTTGCGCGTTAATTTCATTATAAATTTTAGCTTGAGCAAATAATTGACCAAGGGCGCTCTTAGGTGAAAATTTCGAAATGGCAGTTGTTGGTTTATGCGGACACATTTGATGCAAAGGCTTGTTTATCTGTGAGAAAATAGGTTTTTTTGTAAATATAGTTCTTTAGATTCTAATGAGTATTATAAATAAAATTTTATCTAAGATAGTTGGCTCTAGAAACGATCGACTGGTTAAAAAATTAAGCAAAACTGTTGAAAATATCAATGCACTAGAGGTCGATATGCAAGCCTTGAGTGATGAACAGTTACGAGAAAAAACTCAAGAATTTAAAGCACGCTATGCAGAGCAAAAATCCTTAGATGATTTGCTAGTAGAAGCTTTTGCTGTTATGCGTGAAGCCAGTGTGCGAGTGCTAGGTTTAAGACATCATGATGTACAATTGATTGGCGGCATGGTATTAAATGATGGCAATATTGCAGAAATGGGTACTGGCGAGGGAAAAACTTTGGTAGCTACGCTACCGGCGTATCTAAATGCCCTCAGTGGAAAGGGTGTGCACGTGGTTACTGTTAACGACTATTTGGCAGAACGTGATGCGCAATGGATGGGCAAGGTTCTTGAATTTTTAGGGTTGAGTGTCGGTATTATTGCCTCAAATAGAGCGCCAGAAGATAAACAGGCTGCCTATGCATGTGATGTGGTATATGCTACTAATAATGAACTAGGCTTTGATTATTTAAGAGACAACATGGCCTTTGCCACAGATCAAAAAGTACAGCGAGGATTAAATTTTGCTATTGTTGATGAAGTTGATTCTATTCTAATTGATGAAGCTAGAACACCTTTAATTATCTCAGGCCCTGCTGCAGATTATTCCGAAGTGTACAAGGCTATTAATCATATGATTCCTAATTTTACTAAGCAGATTGAAAGTGGTGAAGGCAAGGAAGTGATCATCGAGGTGGCGGGAGACTATACAGTTGATGAAAAGCACAAGCAGGTTTTTCTGACAGACGATGGACATTCAAAGGCGGAAGGTTTATTGATTGATGCAGGCGCATTGCCTCAAGGCGCAAGCCTTTATGATGCGAGTAATATTTTGCTGATGCAGCATATTAACTCTGCCCTCAGAGCGCACATCTTATTTCAAAAGAATGACCACTATATTATTGACGGTGATGAAATTGTAATTGTAGATGAGTTTACTGGCAGAACGATGCCGGGTCGTCGTTGGAGTGAAGGCTTGCATCAAGCAATTGAGGCTAAAGAAGGCGTCAGCATCAAGAAAGAGAACCAGACGCTTGCATCCATTACTTTTCAAAATTATTTTAGATTGTATGGCAAGCTATCTGGCATGACGGGTACGGCAGACACTGAGGCGGTTGAATTTCAAGATATTTATGGCTTGGAAACAGTGGTCATTCCACCCAATAAGATTTCACAAAGAAGCGATAAAGCAGATCAAATTTATCTAACTTTAGAAGAGAAGCTAGAGGCAATTGCTAATGATGTGAGCATCTGTCAAAAAACAGGCCAGCCTGTATTAGTGGGTACAAGCAGTATTGAGAATTCAGAGGCGATTTCTGCTTTGCTTGCCCATAAAAAAATTAAGCATGAAGTGTTAAACGCCAAACAACATGAAAGAGAGGCGGCTATTATTGCCAACGCAGGTTCGGTTGGCGCAGTTACTATTGCAACTAACATGGCAGGTCGTGGTACGGATATTGTACTAGGGGGAAGGCTTCCTGATGGAGCAACAGAGGCGCAAAAGCAAGCGTGGCAAGTGGAAAATTCAAAAGTGATTTCAGCTGGTGGCTTGCATATTGTTGGTACGGAGCGCAACGAATCACGTCGAGTGGATAATCAACTGCGTGGTCGCTCCGGTCGTCAAGGTGATGTGGGCTCTACTCGTTTTTATCTATCGCTTGAAGATAATTTAATGCGTATTTTTGCCAGTGACAAAATGGCGGCCATGATGCAAAGATTGGGTATGGAAAAAGGTGAAGCTATTGAGCACAAAATGGTTAATCGAGCCATTGAAAACGCACAGCGTAAAGTGGAAGGCATGAACTATGATGCACGTAAGAATTTACTGGAATATGACGATGTAGCTAACGATCAGCGTAAGGTTATCTATACTTTGCGCGATGAGCTAATGGATACAGATAATGTTCAAAATCGCTTTATCAATATTAGAAAGGATGTTATTAGCACTTTATTTTCAGGATATATTTCGCCAGAACAGATCGAAGAGGATTGGGATGTTGAAGGGTTACATAGTGCTCTAAAGGCAGACTATAAGGCAGATTTTCCTTTACAGCAATGGCTTGATGAAGGTGTTGATGTTGATGAGCTAGAGAGTAGAATTGTTGAGGGCTTGAGTGCAATTTGCGACTATAAGGAAGGATTGGTTGGCGCAGAATCTATGCGTGGATTTGAAAAAGCCGTTATGTTGCAAACACTTGATCATTACTGGAAAGAGCATCTTGCTGCTATGGATTATTTAAGACAAAGTGTTAATTTGCGTGGATACGCTCAAAAAAACCCAACACAAGAATATAAGCGTGAGTCTTTTGCCATGTTTACTGAGTTGTTAGAAACTATCGATATTGAGGTTGTTAAATCTTTGTCGAGTGTTACGATTAACGAAGACACAAATGCCTCTGATGTTGAACAACAAGATAATAAAGCCGCTGAGCCACAACATGAGCAGCTAGACAAACCCAACACTGGCAAGTCTGAAACGCCTGGGGCATCAGATCAGCAAACTTATCAACGGGAAGAGCAGAAGGTAGGGCGCAATGATCCTTGTCCATGTGGTTCTGGTAAAAAATACAAAAACTGTCATGGCTGATACACACTCTGCTCAATATTATATTGGGCTGATGTCAGGAACCAGTCTGGATGGTGTTGATGGGGTTATTGTTGATGGAGATTCTCAGAAGATTATTAGTCAAACCTATCTACCCTATTCAAAACAACTTAAGGACGGCTTGCGTCAATTGACGCAAAGCGGACAAACATCACTTAAAAACTTGGCAGAAATAGACATTCAGGTAGCAGAAGTTTTTGCGGATGCTGTATTGCTTTTACTATCTAATGCTAAGCTTTCGTCTGATCAGATTGTAGCTATTGGCTCACACGGGCAAACTATTTATCATCAAGGTGGGCGATACTCTATGCAAATTGCGCATGGAGCACTGATTGCAGAAAAAACCAACATCACCACTGTGGCAGATTTCCGTATGCAAGATGTGGCTGCGGGCGGTCAGGGTGCTCCACTTACACCTGCATATCATCAGCATATGCTCAATGGAAAGCTTGGTGTGGTAGTCAATTTGGGCGGTATTGCAAACTTAACTCAAATCTTTAGTAATAAGGTTGTTGGCTTTGACACCGGCCCGGCAAATACGTTGCTAGATAATTGGATTAAGCGCTGTAAATCACTAGACTATGACCGCGAAGGCTTGTGGGCTAAAAGCGGCCTAATTGACCAGGGTTTATTAGAAAAGATGCTATTGGATGCTTATTTTCAGAAAAATATCCCCAAAAGCACAGGTCCAGAATATTTTAACTTGAGTTGGTTAGATGGGTACTTAGTAGGTAATGAAGCTTCGGAAGATGTTCAGAGAACCTTGTTAGAGCTTACAGCGCTAAGCATTTCCAAGTATATAGAAAAAGGTGCTGATGTATATTTGTCTGGCGGTGGCGTGCATAATGCATTTTTAGTGGAACGCCTACACTATCTAAATCCGCATAGCCATATCATGGATACTGGAGAGTTGGGTATTCATGTAGACTATGTTGAAGCTGCTGCCTTTGCTTTTTTTGCGCAGCGTACTTTAGCTGGAAAAACTTCAAGCTTGCCGGCAGTTACCGGGGCCAAACATACAAGAATTTTAGGAGCAATTTATGCAAATTAAACTACTTCAGCCAGATGATTGGCACCTACATGTGCGTTCTGGGGAAGCTTTAAAATCTGTCATAGGAATGACTGCCAAGCAAATGGCAAGAGCTATTATTATGCCTAATTTAAATCCACCAGTGACCAGCGCTAAACAGGCGGAAAAGTATCGTAACGAAATTCTTGCAGCGCTACCTGCTGATACTGAGTTTGACCCACTCATGGTGTTGTATTTAACTAACAACACTAGTGCCAAGGATATCGAGCAAGCGTCCAAGAGCTCTTTTGTAAAAGCAGCCAAACTTTACCCTGCCGGCGCCACTACTAATTCTGATAGTGGCGTGACTGATATTAAAAATATTTATCCTGCATTAGAAATGATGAGCAAAACAGGCATGTTATTGCTCGTACATGGTGAGGTGACCCATGTAGAGATTGATATTTTTGATCGTGAGGCCGTGTTTATTGATCAAGTTTTAACTCAAATAGTCAGAGATTTTCCAGAGCTTAAGATTGTGTTTGAGCACATCACTACCAAAGATGCGGTTGATTTTGTTTTGGCCAGCGATGAACAGGTGGCTGCTACAATTACCCCTCACCATTTGTTGGCAAACCGGAACGATATGTTGGTTGGCGGCATTCGTCCTCATTATTTTTGCTTGCCCATTCTCAAGAGGGCAAACCCTCATCAGCTAGCCTTGTTAGCTGCAGCGACTAGTGGCAATCCTAAGTTTTTCCTGGGAACAGATTCTGCACCACATGCTAAAGGCGCTAAAGAGTCGGCCTGTGGCTGTGCTGGTATCTTAAGTTCGCATTGTGCTATTGAGCTCTATGCAACCGTTTTTGAGTCACAAAATGCGCTTGATAAGCTAGAAGGTTTTGCTTCACATTTTGGCCCAGATTTTTACGAACTTGCTAGAAATACGCGCACAATTACCCTGTCCAAGCAAGATTGGATTGTGCCAGAAAGTTATGAGTATGCAGGAGCAACTATTGTGCCGTTTATGGCTGGAGAGACGCTATCTTGGAAACTAGTTTGATGCCGATTTAAAGAAGTCTTTAGCTGTTCTAACGTCTAATTTAATTTGTGCTTTAAGCTGATCAAAAGAGTCAAATTTTTGCTCTTTTCTAATTTGTTGTTTAAAGACAATATCAGCAAACTCCCCATAAACCATCTGATTAAAATCAAATAAAAACACCTCTAATAAGATATTATCGCCATTAACAGTGGGGCGTTTTCCAATGTTGGCAACGCCATTAAAAGTTTTTCCAAGCAAATGAATTTGGACAGCAAAAACACCCAAAACTGGACTAATATGCCGTTTAATAGGAATATTGATCGTTGGAAAATCAATAGTTCTTCCCAGCTGTTTGCCGTGAATAATTTCCCCAGAAATGCAAAATTCTCTCCCTAGCATTTGCGCTGCTAGTTGAAGTTCTCCTTGTGCTAAATAGTCTCGAATTTTTGAGCTACTGGCTCGCTGAGAGCCGCATAAAACGCTTTGGGTGTTTTCCACTTGAAAGTCGTACTGATGAGCAAATGATTGCAGCAGTTTGAAGTCTCCTGTACGCCCTGAACCAAAGCGAAAATCATCTCCAATTAGGCAAAATTTCACACCCAGCTTGGCCAAAAGTATTTCTTGTATAAAACTCTCGGCACTGAGCTGGGAAAATTTCCGATTAAAGGTAATGATTAGGTGGACATCCAGCCCTAATTTTTCAAGTTGATAATGTTTTTGCTTAAAGCTGGTTAATACAGACTGCTCTCGACCGAAAAAACTTTGTGGGGTTGGTGTAAAAGAAATGAGGATAGAGGGCAGTTGCAATGTTTTGGCCTTAGCAACTAAGCGTGAAATAATCTGCTGGTGACCGATATGAACACCATCAAAATTGCCAATAGTAACAACACTTCCAGAGTGTTTTTTAAGGTTATGGAGTCCGCGAATAATATTCATGAGACTATTTTAATCTATTTATTCATTTAAACTGTCGTGCGTTGGTTTTGTCATTTGCGAAAGAATTTTAATCACAGGCTGAGGCACTCCTAGTACTACTTGATCGATAGGGTGAAACTGTGCGCAACTAGACGGACAATGAATAATAACAGGATGTATGTACAAATGATAGTGTGTAAATGTATGTTTGAATACTGGAAGTTGTTGACATACAAAGGCTTCTGAGTCAAATCCATGCATAGATTGAGCGATAGATTTCGAACTGTCTTCACACTCAACTAAACTCCATAGCCCACCCCAAATACCCTTTTCTGGTCTTTTTTCTAGATAGACTTCCCCTTGTTTATTTTGATAAACCAACATGGCGATAGCACGACTAGGTTTATTTTTTCTGGGTTTAGGATTAGGATAGTCGGCCTGTGTTTGCTCATCGTTGGATTTGCAAATATTGCTAAGGGGGCAAAGGCTGCACTTGGGCTTAGAGCGAGTACAAATTGTAGCGCCTAAGTCCATAATAGCCTGGGTATAGTCCTCAGTGCGATTATCAGGTGTGTGGTGTTCAGCAAGACTCCACAGCTCTTTGAGCACGCTACTTTGGGCATAATGCCCTTTAACTTGATATACTCTTGATAAAACACGTTTTACATTGCCATCTAAAATAGCTTGATTTTGGCCAAATCCAAGTGCTAATATTGCTCCTGCTGTAGACCTTCCAATGCCAGGCAGCGCAAGCACCTGTTCAAACACTTGAGGAAATTGCCCTTGATAATCACGGGCAATAATTTTGGCAGTTTTATGAAGATTTCTAGCCCTGGCGTAGTATCCTAGTCCAGCCCATTGTGCTAAAACCGCATCTTCTGGTGCGTTTGCTAAATCATTGAGTGTCGGAAAATGATGAATAAATCGATTAAAATAATCGATGACAGTGCCTACTTGGGTTTGTTGTAGCATGACTTCACTCAGCCAAATATGGTAGATGTTAGCCTGAGTTGTCCGCCCTATTTGCCCTTCCAGAGGGCTGCTGTATGTCCCTTGCCAAGGGAGGTTAGTGCGCCCATGAACCTCAAACCAGCGGAGTAATTGATCTGCAAGTGGTGACAACGATTTATCTAAGTTTTAAAGGGTCTGACGGATCAATGTTATCCATAAATGGCTTATTAACATCTTCATGGGTGGTTTGGTACATACAGCCAATCCAATTGCTAATTATTTGTCGAGTGGCATCGTGCCAGGTGTTGTCTAGTGTCTGGCTGATTAGACTTTCAGGAAAATCACCAATACTAAGCTCTCCTGAGAGTAATTTGGTTTGATATTCATCCAATATAGCTTTGTTTTGTTCGCCTAAATAATGCATAGGCACCATTGGATAGTCGGCGCGCGAGCCAGATAAATACGCCATAATTTCACGCTTGTACTCTTTTAGCAAACTGATTGTGTCATATTCAGGATGCCCTTGAAAAAAGACAATGCGCAATAAATCTTCACTTACGCATAAATGAGCGCCGACCTCACTATCCACCAAAATCTTAATACCAGCTTCGCTAAATTGCTGTTTAGTAATTTCATTAAAGCGTGAATGTGGCACATTAAAATTGGTATTCACGCCACTGACCAATGGATGACTCCGGTCTGTAATTTGGTGTTTAAAAACGCCCCAACATTTTTTACCAATTGCTTGGCGTTTTTGCTGATACCTGAATTCCATCACTGCATGGGTGGCTAAACAAGAGCACAGGGTTGAGGTTACATTGGCATAAGACCAATCGATAACTGTTTTCAGATCCTCATAAAAAGGCGCTTTTTGTAAATCGGCCTGTTCAACATGAGCGCCTGTAATAATGAGTGCATCTAAACCTTGAGACATTATTTCATCAAAGCTTTGATAATATTCGCTAATGTGTTTAGCAGCCTTATCTCCACGTGTAACAGAAGGTAGTGTGAAGGGATGCAAGTAAAATTGGGCAATTTGGTTAGATTGACCAATCAGGCGGAAAAATTGACGTTCTGTTGCCTCCAAAGCAGCGTCAGGCATCAGATTTAGTAGGCCGATATGCAGTTCACGAATCACCTGGTGATTAGCACGATCTTTGCTTAAAACAACTTCCCCTTCAGATTTTAGTCGTGCAAAAGAGGGGAGTTTCGAATGGGCAATTAAAGGCATTAAGGCATCGCTCCTGCAATCAGTTCTAGCGCCTCATTGGCATGACGACATTGATACAAGTCTTCGCTATCAATAGTGCAGCCATATTGTTTAGCAATTTGCTCATACTTTGGTTTGCGGTGCTCGAGCAAGCGAGGAAATATCCAGCGCACAAATGCATCTGGATTAATTTGCGCAACATAAGAAAACTGATTTTCTGCCAAATAAATAGCCAATTGTTCTTGTAAAAAATGCGTCTGATAGTACAGTGGTTTCGGGTGTGTTTGCGCACGCTTTATAAGTGTTTGCTCGTTATCTTGACTAGCACGAATATATAAAATAATAGTATGTTCAGACAAAACTTGGTAAACATTTTCATCGTCTAGTTCGCATAGACTGCCACCAGCATCATTAATGAAATTGCTCATGCCCTGTTGTTTTGCTTTGGCAATAAAGCTAGGCACGTCTAACATAGTTTTTATTTCAGCCTTTTTGTGCAAAGCTTGGCGACGGGTAAATTCACCAATGGGTAGTCCGCCCAATTCAGGATTTCCAACCTTTCCTAAAAAGGCTGATGCCGACGAGAGATTGTCAAAAGTAATATTATTCTGGATACGGATTGATTCATTTTCTAATAAACTTTTGAGCCAATCATCTTGCTTAACCCTATTGATTACATTTTCTAGGATGTCGTTATTGAGGTATTGAGCGCTTATACGATAGTCGCCCGAGTAGTGAAAATAAGCATCTTGTTCAGATAAGAGTTTGGCTAAGTGTGTTTTTCCAACACCCGACATGCCTAACAAAGTTAAACATTTTTGCTGAGCATTAAAAAAGTGGTTAGCAGATAGTTTCATGTATTGTGATTTTAACGCTAATTTTTTACTTATAGTAATCCATCTGCTTTAAACATGTCACGAATGCCGCGAATGGCTTGACGGGTTCGGTGTTCATTTTCAATGAGGCCAAAACGCACATATTGGTCGCCATAATCACCAAAGCCAACGCCAGGAGAGACGCCAACTTTGGCAATTTTTAGCAATTTTTTGGTAAATTCAAGTGAGCCCATAGATTGGTAAAATTCAGGAATTTTAGCCCAAACAAACATAGTGGCCTTAGGTGGCACCACCTCCCACCCAATGCTATTTAGACCGCTACACAAGACGTCACGACGATCTTGATACATGTTTGATATTTCTTGAACGCAGGTCTGGTCGCCTTCGAGCGCCTCAATGGCAGCAACTTGGATTGGGGTAAACATGCCGTAATCAAGATACGATTTTATCTTAGCCAGTGCGCCCACTAAAGTTGGATTGCCCACCATAAAACCTACACGCCAACCGGGCATGTTGTAGCTTTTAGAAAGTGAGAAAAACTCAACGGCAATATCTTTAGCGCCTTTAACCTGCATAATACTTGGGGCAACATAGCCATCAAAAGCTATATCTGCATAAGCTAAATCTTGCACTACCCAAATTTCATGTTCTTTGGCTATCTTGATAACTTTTTCAAAAAAATCCAGCTCAACACACTCTGTGGTTGGGTTAGATGGATAATTTAGCACCAGCATTTTTGGTTTTGGCCAAGTATTTTTA
>JAHZKM010000060.1 GCA_022600395.1 Pseudomonadota bacterium
TCGCCTGCAGTAAGTTGGGTTAAACGACCTTCTTCTTTTCCCACTGTACAAGGTGGATTTCCGGCAGCTAATTGTGCTTCTGCTTTTGCTGCTGCGTTGTCAAAATACGTCTTACTTCCTTTATGGATTAAGTCCGCAATTGTCATAACTACCACCAGGGCAATCATAAGTGTTACATAGTTTTGCATTACTGCATAGCTATATCCCGCCTCTAATAATGAAGCGATTGGTGTTGTATCGAAATTGATCATGGTTGCTTTCTCCTTAGGTTAAATCAATTACTTCTGTTTATGCTAATTTTTCAATTAACGTTTTTTTAACAGTCTTTTCTATCTTAACGTGTGTAACGTTTTCGTCAAAATCAACTATTATACTTATTTAAAAGTTTTGTTTCAAATAAAAGCCTCTTATTTAATCGGGTATTTATTTATTTTGCTGAATGGCCGCTTAATTTAACTTCCACCTTATCTTCTTCCTTAATTGTTGCGTAGTAAGCTTGTAATACTTTCGCTACTTCAGGACGTGAGAACTCCTGTGGAAGATCTTCACCTTCAGATAGCATTTTGCGCACTTTTGTACCTGAAAGTAAAACACGGTCTTTAGCTTCATGCGGACAAGTCTTCATAGAAGACATGCCACCACACTCATGACACCAGAAAGTCCAGTCAATCTTTAGTGGCTGTGTTACTAATGCATCTTCGGCAATTTCATCAAAGATATTGTGTGCATCGAATGGTCCATAATAGTCATCAACACCCGCATGATCACGGCCAACAATTAAGTGTGAACAGCCATAGTTTTGCCTAAATAATGCATGAAGTAGCGCCTCACGAGGTCCTGCATAACGCATATCCAATGGGTAGCCGGATTGTAATACTGTGTTATCTACAAAGTAGTTTTCAATTAATACTGAAATCGCCTCTGAACGAACATCAGCAGGAATATCACCCGCCTTAAGCCCACCTAATACTGAGTGAATCATCACACCATCACAAATCTCTACTGCAATTTTTGCTAAATATTCGTGTGAACGGTGCATCGGGTTGCGTGTTTGGAAAGCAGCAACTGTTTTCCAACCTTTTTCATCAAAATACGCACGCGTTTCTGCTGGTGTCATATATAGCGCACCAAACTTTTCAGGAAAGCCACCATCTGACAATACTTTAATAGGACCTGCAAGGTTGTACTTTCCTTGCGCCTTAACCATTACTACACCTGGGTGTGCGTCTTCAGTAGTTTTAAATACTTTTTCACACTCATGATCTTTATCAATAGTGTACTTTTCAGTAACAGTCATTGTAGCGATAATGTCGCCAGATTTACTACTAACAATAGCGACTTCATCACCTGCTTTAACCGCTTCATCATCAGTTGATAATGTTACTGGGATTGGCCAAAATAAGCCATTAGCCATTGTCATATTATCACAAACACCTTGCCAATCTGCCTTGCCCATGAAACCTTCTAAAGGATTAAAACCACCAATACCCAACATGACAACATCGCCTTCTTCTCTAGAAGAGCAAGTGATTTTTGCTAAAGAGCCAGCTCTTGCTAATTCCGCTGTTAACGCATCACCTGATAATGCTAAAGCATTTAGTGTGTCACTACCATGTGGTGGGACTAATTTTGACATAGTTAAAATCCTATTAATGTTTTAAAGATAGAAAATTATACCTACTATGATTTTTGACACGAGCTCGATATAGAGATACTTTTATATATCCCTAATGATATATAAGCTAAAGTTTAATTTTAAACCGAACTCTTTGCGACCCATCTTTAGACTTGTTGGCGATAACCTTGTCATTTTTAATATCATAATCCAAGGTGCCACCGCTAAATGAATCAAAGCCTTGCACTAAGTGCGCATGGCCTTTCAGATGAACAAACTGCTTATTAACAAGATAAGTGATATTATTTGCTGTTGCTTCAATAAAGCGCGGCTGATTTGGCTGGTTTTGTCGGTAATGTGCTTGTTGCTTTTTACTGCCTTTAGCAATCACTTTGGTCACTTTTGTTTGATTGTTAAATAAACGAATTTTTTCAGCACTCAAGGTTAATGAGCCTTGAACAACACTAGCTTTACCTGTATATATACTCAAACCTTTTTTCTCGTCAATAAGAACCGATTGCGCCTTAACTTGAATCGGTTGAGTTACGTCGTTTGGCAGCGCATTAACAGCAACAGGCATCCAGCAAATTATTAAAAGCAGTTTATTGATCATATTGACCTACCACATCACCTGTAAATTTGATTTTTTGCTGGGCCGCATCATAATGCATGCCTTTAGCACGAATGTCGGCCACTGTTGAGCGATAATGAATCCCCTCATTTGTCTGATAAACCTCCGCACCATCTGTTTGGTCAATAGTTATATTTTTCGTTTGAATATTTGAACCTGAATTTTGCAATAAGCTCACTTTGCCTAATAATTTTGTGGTGGCGTCTTGCATGTCTAACCCTTGAGCGTAAATCTTGTTTTCAGCAGATAGATACGTGGTTTTGTTTTTTGAATAATAATGCTTTTTTTGATTAGACTGGTCCACATGCAAATCTTTAGTTAGCATTTTTTGGCCACCATCTTGGTAAATTACTGTCTCACCAGTCAGTTGCATCTTATCAGTCTTAGCTTGCATATTCATACCTTGAGATAAAATTTTGGCATCTTCTCCCAAATAAGTCACTTTTTTACGACTTAAAAGATTTTCTGTATTAGTGTCAACCAATAACTCTTCGGTATTCATTTTATGACGCATACCATTACTTGAAGAGATATCAACTTCTCCTTTAAAACTGACCTCGCCAGTATCTAAATAGTGTGCACGCTTAGAAGTTAAGACATAATTTAATTCGCCATTTTCATTATAAGTTGTCACCTTAGGATTAACCAATAAAGCCGGCTCATCTTTGAAATTATAATAGTTATCCGCCTCAACAAAATGAGATAAATTCTGCAGTGCATTAAACTCTTGCAAAGCAAAATTATCGATTTTTTCTATATAAGCCGTTTTTTTTGCTTGTGCTTGTTCTTGGCTTGATTTACCAAGCTCTGGCGTACTTAACTGATCAAACGAATAGGATAATCCTTTCATCAAAAGCCACATAACAGCAATAATCACTATAATGAAAATTGTAATTAATAAATTATGTCTTAATTGAAAATTCATGATGTCAAATTTAGTTGAAAAAATTCACGGTATTTACGCTATTACCCCTGATAAACCGCTTAATTTTGAACAAATTGAAAAAATAATAACTCAGCACTCTATTAGCATTTTGCAATACCGCAATAAGCGACACGCAAAGTTGCAAACGCACCAAACAGATGATAACGCTTTAAAGCTCATCGAGGCAAAAAAACTACGCCAATTGTGTATACAACATCATACTTTATTTATCATCAATGATGATATCAACCTAGCTCAAAAAATTGGTGCAGATGGCGTTCATCTGGGCAAAGATGATAATACTATTCAGTACGCCCGCCAACAGCTGGGCGCAGACGCTATTATTGGTCTGTCTTGTTATAACAATATCGATCTGGCAATTAGAGCGCAAGCACAAGGTGCAAATTATGTTGCCTTTGGTGCACTATTCCCCTCTAGCACGAAGCCCAACGCTCCTCATTGTACTTTAGACACCCTTACTCAAGCTAAAAAAATACTACATATTCCTATAGTTGGCATTGGTGGCATTAATTTCGATAATCAAGACGAGGCGCTACAAGCTGGCTGTCATTCAGTAGCGATGATTGATGCTTTATTTAAGTAGGGCTTAAAAAATAAGCCAAAATCATCTAATTTTCAAAATTTCTAATTTTTTTAGAAAATATCATAACAACAAGTTTTACTCGCTAAATAATTATAAAAAATCGCTCAATAGTAGAATTTAAAGGCCAATATCGAGGGATATTTGACTATTTTTACAGAGCAAATCGATTAATTAAAGTATTTTGATGACAAAAAATAACATGGAGCGCGTAATTTACAAATTTTTAAAATTAGTTAATTTCTATAATTTTTTGTACAGCAGGACAATATAATGCGCACTTAATATCATTCGCATAAGTATTCGCAAGCGCCTGTTTATAAAACAATAATTGCTTAGTGTGAGTTGATATTTGTCTCTCAACAAACTGATCAATCGATTCAGACTCAGCTTGAACAGCCGTTTTAAAATCAATAATCCACAAAATGCCATTATCGATAAAGAGTCGATCAATAATAATACTGTGATTATCAATCATAAATTCTGCTTCAACCTGAGTAGACTCACGCGCTTTAAAAAGCCAGTCAAATCGTGGATCGTCTTGCGTATTTTTAAGCATCTGCATAATAAACTTCGCCTTCTGACTAAGTTCTTGTTGTGCAAAACCTGCCTCAATGAGGCGCAATTCAATACTAGATTGATCAGGGGAAAACTGGCCTTGTTCAAAATATTGGTGCAATAACGTGCCCAATAAACTCTTAAACTGCAACTCAATACTCAGCTGTAAATCTAGCTGCTCATGAGCAGATGTGTCAAGCTGCTGATAATCAGCAAGTTCAGCATAGCGCACCAATGCTGGCGCTTCTGGTGGCGTCCGATCCGTCTCAAGTATGCTAGAGCTTGTTTCATCAAACTGCGATTGGAATTTTGACGCCAATAAAGCCAACAAAGTATTAGCATTGGGCTTATTGCTTTTGTTAAGCGTGCCCAATAAATGGATCTCTTTTTTAGCACGTGTCATTGCCACATAAAGCAAGCGTAAGGTTTCGTGATTATTTTGCTGAGATTCTACATATTTGAGATAATTGTAAGTATCGCTTTCCTGAGACTGCAAATAGGATTTCATCGGTGCCAACAATAGAGATTGGTCTACTGACTCCTGCAAATGAATGATGGGCGATTGATTACCCTTTGGCGATTTTCCCAATCCAGGCATAATCACCCAATCAAATTCTAATCCCTTAGACTCATGAATGGTCATCAACTGTACGCGCGCAGGCGCACTAGGTGCGTACAGCTCAGCCAACATCTGATTAATGGTAGCAATGTTAAGCTGTTGTTGCGACTCACACTCATAGATAATTTGCATAAATTGATCTTTAATCATCTGCTCTTTAGTCGATAAACTCGAGCTTGGTATGAGTTGATACAAAGCAAACTCAAGGGTTTGCACAAAGCTAAATCTTGCTCGCTGCTGCACTACTTGCTCTAAAGCAGTGGCAATATGCTGTGCGCGTTTTTGCCCATCTTTGCTTAGTTTTTGTTTCACCGCAGGATTGGTAATCAGCTCTAAAACCACCTGCTCATCATGATCAGCTAAATGCAATAAATCTTCTAAAAGCAGGCCACACCATGGCGCTCGCAACAAACTGAGCCAGGCAGTTTTATCGCCCAAATGCAGTAAAGCGCGGGTAAGAGTTAATAAATCTTTGGTAAATAATTCTTCTTTGAGTGGCGTAGTTTTAAGCGACTCAAATTCAACACCTGCCGCTTTTAACTTAGGCACAATATGCTTTAAATGTGAGCGACTTCTCACCAATACAGCAATCTGTTGATCTGGATTGCTTTGAATAAGATCTAAAACAATCTGAGCTTCATGCGCCTCTTCCTGATAAGCACAGGGATGCATTTGAATGGCAGGTTGATTATGCTTATTAGCTGCTACTGAAGGCGAATAACAAATCGCACCTAAATAGGCATCTTCTTGCTTGGGAAAAATAGCGGAAAAAATCTCGTTATTGGCATCGACCACTGCTTTTGAAGATCGAAAATTGGTGGTTAATTGCAAGAAATTTGGCTGAATGTTGGCGATACCTTGAGCGCGAACCTGTAAAAACAATCCTACCTGTGATTGTCTAAATAGATAGATAGACTGCATCGGGTCGCCTACTAAGAACAAAGTCTTGTTATCACCTACTTGCCAGTTGGCAATGAGTTTTTCGATCAATGAAAACTGCGTGGTTGAAGTATCTTGAAACTCATCAATCAACAAATGCTCAATCTGATAGTCTAAAAATAGCGCAATATCGCTTGTTTCCTGTTGTTCTAATGCCCGATCCGCATCTAATGCTACCTGGATAAAATCACTCACTTGCTGTTCATTAAACAAAATATTCAGCTGAGCCACTGCAATTTTTAGCACTTGAGCGATATCGTCTAATGCTTGAATTTGAGCACTGTCAAAATGAATATCCGGCAGTTTATTCACATCACGCAGTAATGCTTGCAATACTGGCTGGCTGGATAATGCTATTAACTTATCAACCACTACCTGCTTTTGCGCTTTAAGATCTGGTGGAAAACCATTCGCTTTAGTGATTTTTTTACGCCATTCGCCGCTAGCACTTAAGCACAAATTAGCAAGCACCTTCCATTGGGATAAATCACCCACGCTTGAACCAGGTAACTGACCTATATCTGCTAGCTCTGAATGAGTACTAGCACTTAATGCGCTAAAAAACTGCGCATCAAAATAGGACTTAGCCTGTGATGATAATTGCGTCAAATGGCGATTAACAATAACAGCAGCGCTATTTTCCAAATTTTTAATATTTAGCGTATCTTTCAAATAGAGCTTATTAAGCCACTGATCTCGCTTTGCCAACATAGAAGTAATCAAGTTATAAAAACGATTAACGTGATTATCCAGATACAACAAGGTATTGCTTATACATGCACCAAACTCTTCGGTGTCGATACTTAGTAAAGTTTGTTTGGCCGCTTTTAGATAGATATCGTTCTGTTGCCAAGCTTGGGTAATAATTTGCTTATCAACCCAGGCCTGAGGCTGTGGATAACGACTGGTGATCAAATTCGACAGCCCATCAATGGTGGAAATCTTGAGCCGTTGCGGCATGTTGACTAAATCCCAGCCATGTAATTGCGATTGAGCCAACACAGCTAATGCCAAATCATAGGTTTTTTGTTTATGTGCCTGATCTGGACGAACGTCTGATGCCGATCTTAGCGACTCGATAACTCTTGCTTTGAGTTCACTCACCGCTTTTTTAGTAAAGGTCATGGCCAAAACACGCTCTGGTGAATCGCTAATTGATAAGAGTTTTAAATAACGCTGTGTCAGCAATTCAGTTTTACCCGACCCTGCTGGCGCCTGAATTAGAAAAGAGCGAGTTGTGTCTAGGGCTTGGGATCTTTGTGGCTGGTCATCCATACTCAAAGCCTAGCTCAACCTACATAGAGTTAGGCGCATTAACACCCAAAATTCCCAGCCCATTCACAAGCACCTGCTTTATGGCACGAATTAACAACAATCTAGTAGCGCGTAGTTCAGCTTCATCCACTAAGAATTCGCTATTGTTGTAATAACTATGGAACTCACCAGCCAAATCTTTTAAATAGTAAGCCAAAACATGAGGTTCATAATGAAGTGCACTAGTCTTTAATACGTCTTGATAACGATTTAACTCTTTAATTAGAGCGACTTCTGTATCGCTGGTTAGAAGAGACAA
>JAHZKM010000061.1 GCA_022600395.1 Pseudomonadota bacterium
CAATAGAAAGTAAAAATCCGATAAAATAACCTATTTACAACATTTAGAAACGATAAAGAGTTTATTATGAGTGATGACAAAAACAAATAGTTAGAAGTTAGAATGCTAAGTGCCATGAGAAAAACCTTAATCTCAGTGGCAAAAGATACAATGACCAAGCCTGGCCTTCGTCATCCGTTAACAGAAAATACGCAGAAAATGATTACTGATTGTCTTAATCTTGTTATTTCTCGTCAAACAGAAATTGAAAAACAAGCGGGTACACATACTAAGATGAAGCCTGTTTATACTGATGAACAAACGGTTCAGAGTTTTTCTATTGACGACCTTAAAAAAACACTGAATTAAGTTTTATACTAAAGGTCATAAATTCGCGAGGATTTACCTCGGCAGAAAATATCTAAACAAATTCCAAGTTTGCATAACTTGCAATAAGCCATTTAGTGCCAGCAGATTTAAACTTAATTTGAATTCTAGCGCTATCGCCTTCGCCCTCAAAATTAAGCACAGAACCAAAGCCAAATTTAGCATGCTTAACCCCAGCACCAACAAATAATTGACCATTTGCTTGAGGTTCGATATCTTGATTGTAAATATCATCATCAGTATAGTTAGCCTGCGTTGCACCAAACTTTGCCTTAACTTTATTAATGTATTCACTTGGAATTTCATCTAAGAATCGTGAAGGATAAGCATATAAAGATTGGCCATGTAAAAATCGCTTAACAGCAAACGATAAAGTGAGTTTTTTCATAGCGCGCGTCATGCCTACATAGCACAAACGCCTTTCTTCGTCCATTAAATGTGGCTCATCTTTAGATTGTCTTGAGGGGAACAAGTCTTCTTCTAGACCGCCTAAAAACACATTTGGAAACTCTAACCCCTTAGCTGAGTGGATAGTCATTAGTTGTACGTTATCAACAGCAGGTGCATTGGCATCACCACTAGAATCAAGTGAAGCAAGTGAGATAAAACCAACCACTTCATTCATTTCACTATCTTCCTCATGTTTGTATTGTTTGGCGGCAGAAATTAATTCGTCTAAATTTTCTTTCTTACTGCCAGCTTTGTCAGTTTTGTCATTAGCATAATGATTCATCAAGCCTGATATATTCAACAAATGAGCAACTTTTTCACTCAAGTCTAAGTGCTTACTATCATCGACCATTTGCTCAATTAAAGCAATAAAACCATTTAACGCATTCGATGCTCGTGTTGGTAGTGTTAGCGATACTTTTTGTGCCGATTGAAATAGACTGGTATGCTCTTGACGAGCAAACTCGCGCACTTTCTCTAAAGTGGCGTTACCAATTCCGCGTGTTGGAAAATTAATGATTCGTTCAAAAGCAACATTGTCAGCCGTGTTTTCGATAAGACGCAAATAAGCTAGCGCGTCTTTAATTTCAGCGCGTTCAAAAAATCGCAAACCGCCATAAATAATATAAGGAATATTGTATTTAATTAACGCCTCTTCAAAGATTCTCGACTGTGCATTAGATCGATATAAAATGGCACAATCGCTAGCTTGACTGCCATCTTTAATGAGTTTTTGAATTGTCCGAATTACATAATCCGCCTCATCTGTTTCCGTGCGTGCTTCATAGACATCAATCAAATCACCATCACCAGAATCAGTCCATAAAGACTTACCCATTCGGTTGGTATTGTTTGCAATAAGCGCATTTGAGGCAGATAAAATATGCCCAGTAGAGCGATAATTTTGCTCTAAGCGAATGGTTTGAATTGGGGCAAAATCTGTTTCTAATTTGGTGATATTTTCGATTTTTGCACCGCGCCAACCATAAATTGATTGATCATCATCTCCCACACAAAATACTTGGTTATTACCGGTAAATAGCTGCTGAATCCATTTATATTGCACTGTATTCGTGTCCTGAAACTCATCCACCAAAATATGCGAAAACCTTGATTGATAATGCTCAAGAAGCGCTAAATTGTTCTTGAGGAGTTCGTAGCTTCGAACCAGCAGCTCTGCAAAATCAATTAAATCATTGGCACGACAATGCGCTTCATACAAAACAAATACTTCAAGGCTTTTTTTAACAAAAAAGTTATAGCCAGGATCGACATCTTGAGCGCGAACACCTTCATCCTTTTGTTGGTTGATAAACCACTGCACCTTTCTCACAGGAAACTTAGACTCATCAATATTATTCTCTTTCATTAAGCGTTTAATAATGCGAAACTGATCTTGTGCGTCTAGGATTTGAAAGCCTGAAGTGAGGCCTGCTTTTTCATAATGCGTACGTAAAAGACGATGAGCAAGACCGTGAAAAGTACCTACCCACATACTTTGAATGGGTCTTCTTAAAAGTGCGGCAAGTCTTTCTCTCATTTCAGCCGCTGCTTTATTGGTGAAAGTTACTGCCAGTATTGAGTCTGTATGGATGTTTTTTTGGGTGACTAAATAGGCGATTCTATGAGTTAATACCCGAGTCTTGCCACTACCCGCACCTGCTAGTATAAGTGCGTTTTGGCTATCGTTAAGTGCCACTGATTGCTGTTGTTTGTCGTTTAAACCGCCGATTATTTCAGATAAATTCATGTTTTTTTCTTGCCTTGTGGCATTTAATGGTTATAATATTACCTTTCTCTTATGTCAGTTGAATAAACGCTCTGATATAAGCATCAAAATTATAAACATTATTTAAGGAGTATCAGCAATGACTTACTACGAAGGCGTTAAAAAAATGGAAGAAATGGGTGTAAACGACAACTATATTCAAGGTTGGGTCGCAGGTTTCTTAAACAACCCTGAAATTGAAGAGCAAAGAAAAACTGATGAGTATGAGTCAGGCTATGAAGATGGTCAAGAACATACTGATGAAAACTTCGCTAACTTTTGTTAATCGCCTAAAGTAAAACGAATCAAAAAAGCCCCTGACGGGGCTTTTTTTATGTCAATGAGTCAGTGGAATCAACAAGCAAGAGATGTGCTAAAAGGTGCAAAAGTCAGTAATGATTTTTTTAATACCGAAGCATTTACGGAAACACATTTCCCAATCAAAATCCCTTTGGAATATGCCAAACTAATCGACCAAACCAATCCTAATGATCCCTTGCTTAAGCAAGTTATGCCGCAGGCAAAAATTAATCAAAGTGGCTTTTCCCAAGCGCCTTTAAATGATGAAAAGAATTCGCCTGTTGCTGGATTGATACATAAGTATATAAATCGAGTGTTGTTGATTACTTCACAAGTGTGTGCGATTCACTGTCAGTATTGTTTTCGTCAAAATTTCAACTACTCACAACACGACGCAATAAGTAATTGGTTGGAAATTAAGCGTTATATACAAGCTGACAAACGTATTAATGAAGTTATCTTAAGTGGCGGCGACCCGCTAAGTTTGAGTGATGAAAAGCTTGAAAAATTAATTAAAAATATTGAAAATTTTGAATATGTAACAACATTGCGCATTCATACACGCTCATTAGTGGTACTACCAAGTAGAATGACTGATCATTTGACTAAAATTTTGTCAAAAACTAGCCTAAAAGTTGTTTTAGTGACTCATATTAATCATGCCAATGAGATTTCAGAGGTTTTTGCTAAAAATATTGCAAAAATTGAAAACGTGACATTTTTAAATCAGTCGGTGTTGTTAAAGGGGGTTAATGACGATATAGATAGCCTTAAATCTTTAAGTTTAAAGCTTTTTTCTATTGGAATTCTGCCGTATTATTTGCATATGCTAGACAAGGTTTCGGGTGCTGAAAACTACTTAGTAACAGACGAAAAAGCATTGCAACTTCATCAGCAGTTGCAATCTCAGTTAAGTGGTTATCTCGTACCAAGATTAGTAAGAGATGAAGACAAACCTTCTAAAAGTTGGCTACTTTAAAATAGCTTTTTTTAGGTCTTCAATCTCCATTTCGCCCATATGAAAGTCAACTAAAATTCCTTCTGGGTTGTAAATATAAGTAGTTGGCATGCCGATTATTTCCCCGAAATTAGAAAATTGCGGCCCGTTATGTGCATCAAATAATACAATAGGATAGCTGACCATAAAGGTATCGGTAAACTCTGCAATGGTCTTTGGATCAGCTTGTTCATAGTCTAGTCCAAGTATTAACACCTTATCTTGATTGTTTTCATAAAACTCCACAAAAGCAGGAATTTCTTTTAAACAAGGTGGGCACCAAGTTGCCCAGAAATTAACCACCAAGTATTTACCTTGAGTAGATTGGTTAGTATGAGTATTTCCCTGGGTATCTATTAAAGAAAATTTAGGCGTAGTAATCTGTTTTTGCTGTGCTTCTTTTGCAGCGCTAGCCATCTCATTAACATTCATACTATGAGCGCTATTAAAGCTGGCAAATAGGGCGAGTATAATAATAATTTTTTTCATAATAACCTTTTTAAATATGAGCACAATAATTTATCATAATCCTAGATGTACAAAATCTAGACTTACACTTGGCATTTTAGAAGAAAAAGGCCTGAACTTTGAAATAATTAAATACTTAGATACGCCACCTAGTTTTGATGAGTTAAAAGCTTTGTTGAAGGATTTGGGTCTTGATGCTAGATCATTAATGCGCAAACATGAGTCGCCTTATAAAGACAATCAGTTAGATGATGAATCACTTAGCGAAGATGCATTAATCCAGGCAATGATTGATCATCCAATTTTGATTGAACGCCCAATTGTAAAAACAGCTAAAGGGGTTGCTATAGGAAGGCCACCAGAAAATATCCTAGCGATTATTTAGTTTTTTAATAGTCTTCTTCAACCAAAAGAGTTGAAAGATGGCCTTCGCGCCCTTCGATATTAGAATAATAAACATCGTCCAATCCTTCAACCACAGAGTTTTTAACAACATCTAGCGCTAAAATAGCATCACTCCAAGCGCTTAAATTTTTAAATTCTGCAAGTGATAGTGCGTTATTTGTAAACTCATTAATCCAAGCAAGACGCATAAAAATTGGTGCAAATGAAGCGTCGATCATATGAAATTCATCTCCATTAAAGAATTTTTTGGAATTCTTAACCAATTCAACTTTCGCCAGTTTTTCAAAGAGTGCTGTTTTAGCAGCATCGAATTTTTTTTTATCACCAGTGACAATGCCGAATAAGTCGTCCAACATATTGCCCGAAAAAGCAATCCAAGAGCGATTATTAGCTTTTTGAATGACGTCTTTTGGATGGATATCGGTTGTGCTAATATCGTTAATAAACTCGCTAATCACCGAAGATTCAAAAATAATTTGATCGTCTGCTTTAAGTAATGGCACTTGCCCAGTAGGGGAGATGGCCTTAAACCAATCAGGTGGATCCATTGGGTTGATAAAGGTGAGTTCAAAATCAATACTTTGCTCATTAAGTAAAATAACAGCGCGCTGAGCAAATGGACAAAGTTTAAAGCTAATAAGTTCTAATTTCATAATGATGTTTATTGTTTTTTGATGTGATTATACCGCTAACCATTAGTAAGCATTTTGCTCTTGTGCAAGGCAGGCAATCAAAATATTGATTAAGCATAGGTGAAACTATGTGATTGAAATATTTTAATTGTTTAACTTAGTCAGAAGGGCGAAAGGCATCGCTAATCGCGATGGTAGGGGTGATTGGTTAATAACGAATGTGCTCGGTAAATTTGTTCTACAGCGAGCAGTCTTGCCATCGAGTGTGGCAATGTTAAATTTGACAATCCCCAGAGTTGATTGGCACTTGATTTAACACTATCACTTAAGCCATCAGCACCACCAATGATAAGCGCAATATGCTCACCATTTTGCTGCCAATTATTAAGGTTTTGAGCAATTGCTTTAGTGGTGTGTTGTTTGCCACGTTCGTCAAAAGCGATTATTAACTGAGCGCCTTTAACAGCTTTAAGGATAAGCTCACCTTCAAGCTCTTTAATTTGGGTGATATTTTTGCCTTTGCGCCTTTGCGCTTCTAGTGCAATTAGGCTAAAGTTAAGCTGTGCAGGCAGTTGTTTTTGATAATGATTAATGCCAGTTTGTATCCAATCTGGCATTTTTTTGCCAATGACAACCAGATCGATCTTCATGGTTATTAGTCGCTTTCAGCGCCAGACCAAAGTCGCTCGAGTTTGTAAAATTCACGTGTTTTTTCAGTCATTATGTGCACTACAACTTCTGCCAAATCTACCAAAACCCAATGACCTGTTTCTGTACCTTCGACACCAGAAACCTGCATACCTAAGCGTTTGGCTTCAATTTTAATATTATTAGCAATACCGCGAACATGCTGAACAGATCGGCCTGTGGCAATCACAATCGCCTCAATATCTGCGCTTTGATCCAGCACTTTTAAGGTAATAACATCTTCCCCTTTTAGTTCGTCAATGGTTTGGGTCACAACGCTAAGTTGCTCTTCTAAATTTAGGTTCATAATGTTTGCAGATAGTTAATAATGCGCTTTGGAATTAATCCATCCAAGCTTTGTTGTGCGTATATTTTACCCTCTTGTGAGGCGTTGAACAAAATACCGCGAATATCACTCGAAGAAATATCAAATAAGCGGGGTTTGGCAAAATAAATCAGCCCTGTTTTTTGGCTTATGAGGTTTTCAGCGTTTTTGGCAAGTGTAAAGTGAGCGTAATTATGCCCGCTTTCTTCTCCAGGGCGCGCCAAAACGACTAAATGGCAATACTGATGAAAAATTTCAGCGTCTTTCCAGCTAGAGAGTTGATTAAAGCTATCCATGCCAATAATTAGGCAAATGGTTTCTTGAGGAAATTCTAGAACAATCTCCTTGAGCGAGTCAATGCTATAAGAATCACTTGTTCTATTGATCTCTCGCAAATCAAGCGCCAAATCAGGGAAATCTTGCAGAGCAAGTTGCAGCATTTTAAGACGCTCTTCAGTTGAGAAGGTTAGTGCATCTTTGTGAACGGGCGCTCGACATGGCATGAAAAACAGCTCAGATAAATCCAGTTCGCTTTTAAGCTGTTGAGCGTTTTTTAAATGGCCAAAATGTATGGGATCAAATGAGCCACCGAAAAAACCAATCATAGCATCGCTTGAACTTCTTTAAGTGTTAGTGCTTCAGTAGGATAGGCTACTAAACCTTGAGACATGCCATTCACAAAGCGCACAAAATCGGCTTCATTATCGAGTAGTAAGTACGCGTTGCCCGATTTTTGCTCAGCCATGGTGGTGTTAATTTTGCAGCCGTAATCATGCCCGCAATGAAGCATAATGTCGTCATCAACCATTTTCAGTTTTTGCATAGAATGATATAACTCGCGCACATTACCACCCGGTAAGCTACAATGGCCCGCACCATACACAAACAAGGTGTCGCCGACAATAATATGACCCTCAAGTAAAAAGCAAATACCCCCTGCACTATGTCCAGGGGTATTGATAATTTTGGCAGGTGTCTTGCCAATAAAAATCGTTTCACCATCTTCAACCGTATCTGGCAGAGTTTCAATTTGAAAATAAGGTATTTCATTAATACCAGCTGTGACCTTTGCACCAGTCATCTCAACCAGCTCATCCACCGCATTGGTATGGTCAAAATGCCAATGTGTTAGCCAAATGTCAGTGAGTGTATAGCCTTTGTCTTGTATTCTGTCAACAAATAGCTGTGGATCCCAAGCAGGATCAACAATGGCGCAAGTTTTGCTGTCATGATCAAAGATAAAATGAATCGAATCTTCTAGTGCGCCAATATGATAGAGAATCTCTAGTGTATAGCTCTTCTCAGTAAAAGTTTTTATTTTTAGTTTCATACAATTATTTTACCAATTATCGCTTGACTATTTTAACTTCAGCGTTATAATTTACCTCTTTTGCTACGCACCAAGTTTTGGGGCTATAGCTCAGCTGGGAGAGCACGACACTGGCAGTGTCGGGGTCAGCGGTTCGATCCCGCTTAGCTCCACCAGCGCTAG